>JAGMZX010000185.1 GCA_018005585.1 Candidatus Hydrogenedentota bacterium
ATGTTCTGCTTGGCGCGCAGCGTCGGGATGCCCAAGGTGACCGCCGTGGCTTCGACCTGCTGCAGTTCCGCCGCCTTGAACGCGGCGTCCGCGGCGTCCTTCGCGGGCTCCTGTTCGGGTTCTTCGTAGAAGCCCTCGGAGCGTTCGAAGCTGGCGACGACGCGCCCCGTTTCCTGCTCCTTGAACTGCCCTTCGCCGCTGTTGCCGTCGACGAGATAGGTGCGCTTTCCCAGCGAGGTCCGGTCGGTCGTGTTGTCGTTGTTGGCTACTTCCTCGACGGGCTCCTTCTTGCGCGGGTCGACGCCGGCGGCCTTCGTTTCCACGCCCGCGCCTTTTCCCCATTGCGCCTGTGTGGACGGCTTGAACGAACGGAGGATGCTTTTGGGGTCGGTGAAATACTCCAGTGTCAGGACGGGCGGCTGGTCCAGCATACGGGGATGGAAATGGAGTTCGTCGTCCTGGACGTAGAACATGTACCCGGCGACACCATCACCCTCCTGATCACGCGCTTTGTCCGCGAGTTCTTTGAGGAATTGCGCGTCGGAAATGTTGGACTGGATCACGCGGAGGTGGTAGCCGACCGTGGGCTTGACCACGGGAATCAGACCGTTCGCCGCGGCGATTTCCTCGGCGATCTCCGAATACAGGATGCCCGGAGCGGGCTTCTGCCAAACCTTCTGATTCTCCTTGCCTGAGAGCTTGTATCCCTTGTCGTAGGCTTTGAGGCGGATTGTCGCTACGCCGTCCTCGGGGAAGTCGCAGTCGATTTCCTTGATGACGGCCTTCTTGACCGGGGACAGGTTGCCGATGTAGCCGAAACGGGCGACGATCTCGTTGCCCTCCTGGAACAGGGGATCGTCCGTGAACAACAGCCCCCGGTTGGCCACGGTCAGTTCCATCACGTCCAGTTCTTCTTCGTTGTCTTCGAAGACGAATGACGTGATCTCCTGCGTGATGTCCAGGGAAAGCTGCTGCCCCTCAATCTGGATGAGGAACGTCGGTTTGAATACGTCGAGTTCCATCCGGCCTCCAGTCGGGCGCACAACGCCCTCGGAGGTTATCTACCGGAAAGCGGGGAAATGCCCGTGCGAGCCGATTTGAGGAGCACAGGGTGTGCCCAAAATGCCCACGAACGGGGCGCAAAAAAAACTTGACTTTTGCGGATCGGACGGGAGTAGAATGAACCCATTCATCGAGAAGTAGTACCGCTGTGCTACGGATTTTTGGAGCGCCGGGGGAGTCGCTGAATGGGTGAAGCGACTGCGACGCGCCCGACGCCACACGCCGAACACAACCGCGAAAGTTGAATCGCGTGCAGACTTGCAGACCGAACGCGGGACGCTGAGGGGAATCACGTCAGTCCAGCGGGATAACCGATCCGCAATCCCGAATTGTAGACCTGCAACGATGTTCCGGGGAGCGGGGAACGAGATTGCGTATCTGCAAATCCAAAATGCGTATCTGCAACGTCGAGTTGTCGATCTGCAATTCGATTCCCGGCTGCGAAGATCGGGTTTGCATGTCCGCAAATCGAAAATGCGTGTTTACATCTTCGAATTGCATGTCCGCAACGTGACGTTGTAAGTCTGCAAATCGGAGTTGCGCGGCGGGGAGCCGCGTTGTAAGTCGTTATTCTACAGCATCTTGTGCGTTTTTGGCCGAAAGCGCCCCGAAACCGTTGAATGCGGAAGGAGATTGAGACCATGCCGAATTTTCCAAGGCGGGAACCGGATGTTGTCGCGCTGGCGGACGCCATGATCGCCGGGTATCAGCAGAATCCGGCGGTATTCCCTCATGCGGACCTTGTCGCGCTGCAAGGGGAGCGCGCGACGTATCAGACGGCCAAGAATGCGCAACTCGATGCGGACGCCAAAGCGCAATTGGCGACGGAAGCGAAGGATGGCGTGTTGACGACGCTCGAAGACCTCATGAAGGTCCAGCTTCGCCAGTCCGAAGTGGATGTCGCAAGCGATCAGGAGAAATTGGGCTTGATTGGTTGGGGTCCGAAAGCGCCCGCGCAACCCAGCAACCCGCCAGGTCAGCCGCGCAATCTCGATCCCGTCATCCAGGGACCGGGCACGCTGTTCCTCGATTGGAAATCACCCGCGCCGGGTCCGGGTGGCCGCGTTCGCACGTATCTCATCGAACGCCGCGAGCAAGTCTCCGGCGGCGCGTTCAACGAGTGGCATGAAGTCGGCGTGGCTCTCGATAGCGAATTGACGCTGACGGATCAGCCGCGCAACGTCCAGTTGGAATACCGAATCATCGCCGTGAATAACGGCGGCAACAGCGTACCGAGCAACACGGCGGCAGTCGTGCTCTAACGGGGGAATCGGGGATGGCGCAGTTTCCAAGCCAGGAGTTGGACATTCTCGCGTTGGCCAACGCGATGATCGCCGGGTACCAAACGAACCCCGGCGACTTCCCGCATGCCGACCTCCCGGCCCTTCAAACCGCCACCGATGATTTCCGTAACGGTCTGCTTGTCGTCATCTGTTTTCGCGCGATGGCGAAGCTCAAGACCGAAGAGAAAGATACCGCGCTCGATGCCCTGACCGAGAACATGCTTGCCCAATTGAAACAGTCCGAAGTGGATACCGCAAATGATCCCGGCAAGCTGGAGTTGATCGGCTGGGGAAAGAAAGCGCCGGCGCAACCCACGAATCCACCGAACCAGCCGCGCGCCCTCGAGGCCATCATGCAAGGGCCCGGCACGGTCTATCTGGACTGGAAATCGCCCATCATCGGCGGCAAAGGCGGCCCGGTGCGAACCTACGTGGTTTACCGGCGCAATCAACCGCAAGGCGGCGGCGCATTCGGCAATTGGGAACAAAACGGGATGGCGCTCGAAACGCACGCGCTCTTGACGAACCAGCCACAACGCTGCGAAATCGAGTACCGCATCATCGGCGTCAACACCGCCGGAATCAGTGTACCCAGCAACACGGCTGCCGTCGTGTTGTGAATACGAATATGAAACGAAACCAAGGAGAATATCGGAAACGATAAGAGACAGATTCTAGGCGTCAAGCCTTGAGCGGGTCGTTAGAAAACTTCCACGTTTTATTGTTAGAGAGCCGCGCAAGTGCAAGACGCGCTCCGTTTGGAGCGCGGTCTGCACTGCGTTCTCTGACAGGGATGTGGAAGTCCCTCTAACGAGCGCGGTCGCCGCGCTCTTCAGTTTTTCCCGCCTGTCTGGCGCATATGAATAACCCAAGAACAAGAAGAACCAAAAGGAAAACAGGCAAATGAAATCTCGTGAAAGAACAGTGTTGGCTTTGTTCCTCTCAGGTTGCGCCTGGGTGGGTGTCTCCTCGCTGATCTGGTCCTCTTGGGCACAGCCGCGTATTCGACCTGCTCGTTCCACTGTGGCGGCCCGGTGCGATGAGGCCATTAAGGCAGCGGAGGAAGCCCGCGACCTTGTAGTGTGGAAGGACAAGTATCCCGCCAAATGGGAGCAGGCGCAAGCGGCCATGCTTCGTACGCAGCAGGATATGGAGAGCGAGATGCAAGACCTGAGATCAAAGGAAGCCTCTTATGCGTGTATCGCGATAATTGGGGGCCTATTGGGTTTTGTGTCTTGTCTTGGACTGCTCCTCTTGCTCCTTCCCCGGGTGCCATTGGAGCATGGAGTTCTTGAGCCGCAAGAAAAACAATAGACAGAGTAAACTTTATGGAATGAAGTGGAATGAAAATGATACTGCCTTAAGAGGAAAACACGATGCGGTACATCTTAGTGGTCAGCACGGTGGTATTGTTGGGAATGGCGGGGTTCGCCGGAGAGGATAAGAGCGGACCCAAGGCGGGCGACACGTGCACGGAGGACCTTGGCGGCGGAGTAAAGATGGAGTTCGTCTGGTGCCCGCCGGGAGACTTCCTGATGGGTAGCACATCGAGTGAGGAGGGCAGGGTTGACGGGGAATCACAACACAAGGTGACGTTGACGCGGGGTTTCTGGATGGGGAAATACGAGGTGACGCAGGGCCAGTGGCAGGCGGTGATGGGGAGCAACCCGTCGCACTTCAAGGGCAGCGCGGATCTGCCGGTGGAGATGGTCAACTGGAACGATTGCCAGGAGTTCGTGAAGAAGCTGAGTCAACGGACGCGGAACGCGTATCGTTTGCCGACGGAGGCGGAATGGGAGTATGCGTGCCGCGCGGGAAGCACGACGGCTTATTGTTTCGGCAACGACGCCTCGGGCCTGGGCGCGTATGCTTGGTATGAGGACAACAGCGGGGCGAGGACTCACGGGAAGGGAGGGAAGAAGGCGAATTCCTGGGGCCTCCACGACATGCACGGGAACGTCAATGAATGGTGCCAGGACTGGGGCGGACGCTACCCGACCGACGCGGTGAAGGATCCTCAAGGGCCTTCGTCGGGCGAGTATGGCGACTACCGCGTGCAGCGCGGTGGGTCGTGGGCGACCGACTCCACTAGTTGCCGCGCCGCGTCTCGCAAAGGCGACACGCCGGACGCCCGCATCGGCGGCCTCGTCCACGATGCCGGCGTGCGTTTAGTGCGGACTCCCTGACATGGCCGGCGAATTGCCATGGGCCGACGGAACGGCCATATGAGACAGGGAGGATCGTGCACGCAGAGAAAGGAGGTCCACGTGACGACTACAAGGAAGCGAGTCTGGTTTATAGTTGGATGTGGTTTTGTATCGTTCTTGCTGGCTTGGGCGTACTTCGTACTCCTGTACCCCGAACAAAAAGAGCGATACGAGGCGAAGAAGGGGCTACGTGAGTCCTACTTGCTGTTACAGCAAATGTGCCAAGCATCTTTTCCGCCTTCCACGAAACGGGTGGCTCCCGGCTTCTTGAGCATTACGGGGACTCCAGGTTCGTTATCACACTGCACTGTGACCTTTCTGGGTCGACAGATCGAGGGCAACCTGAACGAAGTGCCTGTCAAATCTGTTGCAGACTTCATTGCGGAACGATTCCTAAGTGCGAAGGATCTCGTGGACCACGCGAAGCACTTGCACCCAAATCTCGCGTCAGCCCTGACTCCCCTTTTGGAACCCGCACAGAATAGCGTTCTGCTTGCATTTCCCTCAAAACTCGATGGCACCACAGACTTGCAGGAGTGTTCGCGGAGAGCTAATGAGGCGGTGAAGGGATTCCTGCGCAGTGTGGACGAGGTTTTCTTGCGCGCAGGCCTCACACGCGAATTGCCGTCAGCGAAAAATGAAAATGGAAGCCCATAGACGAGTATGACGTCCCCGGTCAGTGCAAGAGCGGTGGCCGCTTGGTCCAGACTGGGCGGGGACACTATCAAGAAAGGAGGAACTCAATGCCTGAAGAATCTCCGTTAGGAATTGCACCTTCTTCCCTGACCGCGACGGAATTGCCTCGAACGAGCGGGACCTCGACGTCGCACCTTGCCATTGCCAGCTTGGTCTTAGGTCTGCTTTCGATAGCTATCGCCCTGCTTCTGACTCAGATCCCGGCGATCATCTGCGGTGCCATCGCGTTGAAGCGGATCCGGAGATCTGGCGGGCAACTGACCGGGCGCCGTGCTGCCATCGCAGGGATTACAACCGGCATCACAGGGATCATGCTGCTCTTTGTCGGGATTGTCATTTTGCCGGCACTTGCGGCGACCGCAAGTGAGTCGGCGAGGCGGTCGTCGTGCGCGAATAATCTCAAATGCATGGGGCTGCTGTTTAAACTTCTCTCCGTCGACGCGCCGCACTCTTTCTTCCCGCAACTGTCCCCGGACGCGGGACAACTGATGTGTTGGGCGAAGGACATTTACGGCAAGCCGCCACCGATGCAGCTGGAACCGATGTTTCTCGTGTGCCCGAGCAACACGAACTGGGCGGGGGCGATAGAGCGCATCAAGAGCGATCCGCAGAGTGTTATAGATGACGATAGCTACGTCTACTTGGGCTACGTCATCACCAGCGACGACGAGATGGAAGCATTCGCAGAAGTGTACAAGGAGCGCGTGGCACATGGTCTGCGCTTTGACGAGGATCTGAAGGCATCGCCGGGGCGCGGTTCTATGGGTAGGGACACCTTCTATCGGTTCCGGGAAGGCGTTGAACGGGAGTTTGTGAAGGACACCGGGGACCCTGCCGCGACGGCCAGAGTGCAGTCGGAGATCCCCGTCATGTTCGACCGTGTGCACATCAATGCGACAGAGTTCAATCACCTGCCCGCCGGCGCGAACGTTCTGTTCATGGACGGACATGTCGAGTTTCTGAAGTATCCGAGCAAGTGGCCCTTGACGAAACGCACGGCGGAATTGATGGCGGAATTGGATGCGCTGAAACCCGAATCGGCCATCAAGTAGCGCGCTAGGCTCGCACAAGCAACACGGATGGCCGTAGGCGGCATCCCCTGTTGCGCCCCGATTCCGACCTGGCCGATACGCGCCGTCGCGAACGGCTTACCCTCGCACGCCGCCATGAGCGCGCGCACGCCCTGGAACGCAAGGCTAATCTTGTTCCAGACACCCATCACGGTGTCCTGAATGCCCGCGAAATTCGTGTTCCACGCCTGACGCAACAGGTACACCGCCGCGATCACGGCGGCCACGGCCAACGTGACCGGCCAGAAGTACGTCGCCACTGCCGCGCCCACGTCGGCGAGCGCAGGTCCGATGGCGGCGATCCCGGCGCTGACGGCGGGCGCCATGAGTCCAATCGTGCCCACGGCGACGACCACCGCCCCGACAACCACCAGCACCGCGCCCAAGGCCAGCGCAAATCCCAGCACGGCCCCGGTGACGCCAGGCGCGGCCTTGGCCATGCGCTGCAACCACAGGACCACATGAGATATGCCCGTCATGACGGGCGCCACAACAGGCAGCAGCGTCCGCCCCATGATCTCGAAAAGATTCAGCACCTGTTGTTTCGCCAGTCCGAACTGCGACCCGATGTCCACGTTCATGGCGCGGGCCATTTCCTCGGTCACCGCCACGCCGCCTTTCATGGCATCGTCGATGGACCGGATGTTCTGGCCGAGCGAGTCCATACCCGCGCTCATCTGCAGCAGAAACTTGACCGCCTCGTCCGAACCAAACCCCTTCTTGATGATGACCTGCGCGCCCGCCTGGGACAGGTCCGGGAATCGGTTCTGGATTTCCTGCAGAACGGGCAAGATGCCCTTGAGCCGCCCCGTGGCATCCACAAAGGGCAAACCCAGTTCCTTGCCCGCCTCGGCGGCCTTCATGATGAATGCCTTGTACAGCGTGCCCGCTTCGGAACCGGGCATGGTCGTCTGGAGTTGCCCCAGAATGGCGAGTTGCTCGGTAAGCGGAATATTCGATGCTGCAGCGGTCGCGCCCACGTTCTTGATGGCCTCGGCCATCTGCGGCCCGGTCGTCTTGAACACGGCCACCGTCTGCGCCATGGCCCCGGAGAACGCCTTGGCCCAGTCGATGTCCGAGTACTTCTTCATGATGGGTTTGAAGATGCCATAGCCCGTCGTAAAGGTGCCCACCATTTCCTGGACGGTGGCCTTGGTGGCCTTGGCCGTGATCGCCGCCATGGCCCCGAAGGTGCCGACGGCCTCTTACGATTTCGGATTGCAGAATTCGGATTGCGGATTAACGTTCCGCGCGTTCGAATTCATCCTTTATCCTTCTGAATTTGTCCTTCGGCTTCATTCCGTGTTCCGCATTCCGAAATCCGCATTCGCCGCGCCCATCATCATCGTGCCCTTCTGGATGCGGTCAAGGTTCCGCGTCATGCGTTCGCTCGACGCCGCGACCTTCGCATCCAGCGATTCCATGGACGATTCGATCTTGGCCGCGTTACGGGAGAACATGTCCCGCATCGTCACCACGATGCCCATGCCGAGGTCGTTGATCATTTGCGGTTCCGCTCCAGTTCGGACTTCTCAAAGGCAAGCTGCCGCTCGAGCGCGTCTACAAATTCGCGGCGCACCCCGAGCGGCAGCGACACAATCTCGTTGTATCCCCAATGCAACCCGCCGTAGGCGAGGAAGAAAGCGTCCGCTACAACCGAACGTTCGGGAACAAGAAAGGGGGTTCGGCCTCCAGTCGCGTGACGATGCGCGCGCCGCAGGACGAACAGACCGTGTGGATACTGGTGTCTATACCGCCGTCCACGCGCCGCATCTCCGCCCGGAGCGCGTTCAGGTCGAACGCGGGCAGTTCCGCGAGCGAGTTCTTGTTCGGGGCCTTGCCGTCGATCTCTTTCACGCGCATGAGCATGGCGGAATGGAGGCTCGGCTCTTTGAGGGAAGCCAGACGCTTTTCCATGTGGCCGTCGAGCAGCGTGAAGATGACGGGCTTCTTCGTGCGCGGCAGGTCGAATATGAACTCCCGCTCCGACCCGTAGGACGTTACCTCGAGATCGTCCAGGGCAATATGCACGTCTGTGCTCTCGCCGCAATCCTTGGCGGGGCAGGTGAGCGTAAGATTCACCTCGTCGCCGAAGGAGATCTGGCGGAGTTTTACGAGGAGGAACAACCGGTCTCCGGACAACATGTCCAGAATGTCCTTGGCGGCGATTTCCGTTTTGTCTCCGAGCCGGACCAGGCAGTTGCGGAGCACTTGGTTGACGCTTTCGCCGTCCTTCATGAGACGGCGGTTCGTGAGCAGCGACTCTTCCGCGCCCGTCATTTCACGCAGTTCCGCTTCGAGTCCGCTGGGCAGTGTGAAGGTATACATGAGTCCGGTTCCTTTCCTGAAGAGCGAGAGCGCGGGAAAGGTTCCCTTCGGGGGGAACCTTCCCCGCGGCGGTTCCTACGTCCAATACTGGTAGCAGATGGTGATCTTCTCGATGGTGTTTTCCGTGTTGCTGCCTTCGAGGTCGTCGTATTCGAGGGTCTTGATCCAGGCGCCGTGCAGCGTCCACCGGCGCGTCTCGTTGCCGGTGCGGTCGTACCGCACGACGTCCACATCGCGCATGTACTCATTGGGCAGGCTACCGGTTCCGGCGTTCACGTCCACCTGTTTCTGGATCCACTCGCGCGCGGCCTGGTCCGAGCCATCCTGCAGGACGCCCTTCTCCAACGTGATGTCCTCGAATTTCACGCGGCCCGCGACCTTCTGGTCGAAGATCGAGCCGCCCGGCGCGAATGCCACCTCCTCGAATTCCGTCTTGGGCTCCTGGCCCTTCTTGAACAGCGCCACGTCGAACCCGTTCACCTCGACGGTGAATTGCCAGTTCTGGTACAGACTCTTGGGCATGTTGCCGGCTGCGTTCATCGGCGCTTCTCCTTACGCGTTGAAGATTTCCTTGAAGTCGCTGCCCGTGTCCGTCATCACGAAGTTGAGTTCCACGAACTCGGCGGTCTTCGTGGGTTTCACGAACACGCGCGTGACGATCTCGTTGCGGTCCTGGACGGCGGGCGGGTTGGTCTCCGCGTCGCACTGGACGCGGTAGTCGTATACGCCGCCGTTGCTCTTGACGTCCTGCAGGAACGGGTTGATGAGCCGGAGCAGCGCCCGCCACGTGCGGGGATGGTTCGGCTCGAAGGTCACGAAACGGGACGAATCCCCGACGGCGCGTTCCATGTAGATCATGAGGCGCCGGACGTTCACCCGGTCCACGGCGGACGGCTGCTGGAGCAGCGTCCGCTGCCCCCAGACATTCACGCCGGAGTCCGGGAAGACGGCGATGACGTTGATGCCTTCGGGATAGAGCACGTCGCGGTCGGCGCGCTGGGTGAGATAGGCCACGCCCTGCACGTTGAACACGCGGCCCCGGTCGATGCCCG
>JAGMZX010000186.1:0-2254 GCA_018005585.1 Candidatus Hydrogenedentota bacterium
CGCCGCATGAGCCGCCGCACGCCGGAAGAACTCGCGATCATCCGCGAATACGCATGGCTGCACACGGAACTGCTCCCGTATCTGTACAGCCACGTCGCCGCGTGCCACGAGGGCGGCCAGCCGCTCATGCGCCCGCTCGACGCGAAGTATCACTACCTTCTCGGCAAGGACATCCTTGTCGCGCCCATTTTCGAGGACTCGAATACGCGGCAAGTGTCCTTGCCCGAAGGGCAATGGCGCTACTGGTTCGACGACACGCGGCTGCTCGAAGGCGGCACAACCTTCGCGCGCGACTATCCCCTCGACGAATTCCCGGTCTACATCCGCGACGGCGCGATCCTGCCTATGCGCATTGCGCGCGCATACACCGGCATCGGCGACCGCGATTGGGAGGGCCTGCTTACGTTGAACCTCTATCCCGACGGCGGCGAACACACGTTCCAGGTGCGCCATCCGGAAGGCAACGGGCGCGCCACGGCTACCGTCGTGATGCAGGGCAAAGCGCCGCTGACGGTCCGCATCGAAGGCGCGGCCCGGCCCCATCTCCTGCGCGTGCTCGCCCCGGCAAAGCCGAAATCCGTCACGCGCGACGGCGCCCCGCTTGCGGAAGGCGCGGCATGGCGGTACACACCCGAAACACAGCGCCTGACCGTGCGCACGGACGAAAGCGTGACGGGCACGTATGAGGTCGGCTTCTGAGGGCCGGTTACAGTCCGACGGACTCGACAACACCCTCGACCGGCGCTTCTTCCGCGCCCTCTTCGGCCTTCGGCTTGCGGGAACCGATGCTGGGCCGGAGGCTGAATTCAGGGTTGAGCGGCGAACCGCCCACGTGCACGACCACATCCGCGTACGAACTGATGCGGTCGACGGCGCTGCCAAGCACCGGCACGCGCGTGACGATGCCCGTGACGAGTTCCAGCAGGTTCACGCGCACGATGGCGTCGGCCACATCGTCGCGGTAGTTCAGCGTGCCGAAACCGTCGATAGCATAGGACTTGGTCGTAAGCGTGAACGTATCCAGCGTAATCACGCCCTTATCCGCTTTGCATTTCAGCAGGCTCTTGTCAAAGGTAAGTCCTTTCCGGTCCAGCGCGGGAACGCTGAGGCGGATGAATTCGAGCACACGGAAAAAACTGAGCGCGTCTATAACCGTGCCAAGCTGCCCGTAGGACCCGTTGGAGAGGTCCAAGTCCACGCGGCCCGACATGTCGCGCAACGTTTCCGCGGCGGCGCCGACCGGGAATTCGAGGTCGATGAAGCCCGTGGCCGTGCCCGCAAGCTGTCGCGGCGGTTCGAAGAAGACATCGTCCAGAATCTTCACGTCCGCGTCGTTCAGCGAAAGGCTAAGCGCGAGCCGGAGCGGATTGGTCCCCAGCGAAAGCCGCACTCTGCCGTCCACGAGCCCTGAATAGGGCCGGGCATTGAGGCTCTCGAAGAGCACCTCGTCCGGACTGATGCGAATGTTGGTGTGGACGTCGTCCAGCCGGCCGCGCCGGTAATACAATGACTTGAGCTGCAGCGCCACTTCGCCGGTCTGGAACGCGCTCCGGGACGCGCTTGCGGCGGCGCCTTCCCCCGAAGCGCTGGGCGGCTCTGCCGTCTCCTCCGGCGCCTTGCCCGCCGACTGCACGGCTTCCACGAGCACGGCGAATGCGTCCAGGTCCAGTTTTTCGCCCGTAATCTGAGCCTCCCAGTGGTCGCCCTGATAGCTGGCGTTGACCGTGCAATCGCTGTCCGCGCCAAGCACGCGAATGTCGCGACACGTCAGGTAGCCGTCCTGGAACGCAATTTCGCCGTTCATCGAGTCGATAGCTGCGTCGGGCCGGATGCTGAGCCCGGCGTCCGACAGCGACAGGTGTACCGCAAAGGGACTCGTAGCGACCGTACCCGCGATGCGCCCCTTCGCGGAACCGCCCTCGGGCAGAAGGCGCGCCAGCACATCGAGATGGAGGTCGAATTCCGTGCGCGTGTCCCCGTGCGCCCCAAACGTGAGGGTCATGGATTCACCCAGGCAGTCCACGCGCGCTTCCCGCACTTCCCAGCCGGACGCCCCCGCCGCGCCGCGCACCACGACGGACATGGGGTCGCCCGCGCGCTTGCGGAGATAGTTCCCGAGCGAAATGTCCGCCTGGTCGAGTTGGATCTCAGCGTTGAAACCGCCGTCCCCAGCCTGTTTCACGACGTGTACCGTCGCGGCGCCCGACAGCGAGAACGCGCGTGGAAACAGGCCCGCCACGGTCTCCAGCCGCAC
>JAGMZX010000186.1:2354-9673 GCA_018005585.1 Candidatus Hydrogenedentota bacterium
CGCGCAGCCACGCCCGAGGAAGGAGCGCGCCCGCGATGCCGCTGCCGAGGTCGAGTTCGCCGCGCAGGTCGACCGCGGCGCCGCCCGCCCGCGGGTCCAGCCGGACCGTGCCGTCCAGGACAACGCCGTCGCCCTGAATCTCGCTGAGTTGCAGCGCGCCATCCGCGAAGCTCACCGTGCCGTTCAGGTGTTCGCAACGCAGCGGCTCCGCAAAATCGGCGGGCCGCACGGCCGCGCCCGCGTTCTCCAGCCTGAACCGCGCGCGCAGGTCCGCCGGCAGGCCCGCGCCCGCGCGAAACGTGCCCTTCAACTCGTCCACGGTCACGCGGCCCGTGAGTTCCTCGACATTGTCGAGCGGCAGCCAGGCGGCAAGCCGTTCCCGCTGCAGTTCCATCTCACCCGCGAGGTCTACGGCGACCGCGTCCGTTTCCGCGAAGGGCCGCAGCCAGCCGTGCGCCGTCATGCCGGCGCTGCGCAGCCCGTCGATCCGGAACGCCCCCTCGGCCACGCTCACGTTGCCTTCGAGGTCGTCGAACGCCAGCGCGCCGCCCGAAGACACGAAATCGATTCCCGAAAGCGCCGCCGAGCCCTCGACCAGGCGCAAGTGCCCCGCGCCGTCCGTGCCCAGAAGCAGGCCCGTCACGGTAAGATGTCCGTCGCCGCTCGCTTCCAGCGCGCCCCGCGTCGTCGAAGCCAGCGCCATCAGGTCCGTGAGCCCCGCGCCGAACGCGTCGAGATGCTGGACGCGGCAGGCCATGCGCCCGTCCGGCTCGCGCGTGAAATCGCCCGTGACGCGCAGCCCGGGGCCTTCCAGAACGCACTGATTCACAATCACCCGCTGCTCCTCTTGCAGCCAGGCAGAAGCCGTGAAGGATCCCCCCAACCCCGGCGCGTCCGGAACACGCAGGTCACCCTGCACGGCGAAGCGGATATCCGAGATGAAGGCCCCCTGGGCGCGCAGTTCCGCGTCAACCCACGCCTCGGGCAGCCAGGAAGGAAGCCCCAGGTCCCATACCGCCCAGTCCCAGAGCAGGGCCTCGCCGTCGAGGTGCGGGTCGTCTGCGCCGGATTCCGTCAAGGTGGCGCGAATAACCACGCGCGCGTCCTTGCCAAAGCGCGGGACATCCGCGTCGAGCGCGTACTCCGTGTGGCCGGTGACCAGGTCGTGTATCTCGATACGGCCGCGCAGCGCCTCGCGCGCGCCCATATACACGACGGCGTCCGGCGCATCGATGTCGACGATGTGCACGGTCCAGTCGTCGTCTTTCTGCTGGGCGGGTTGCGCGCCGGACTGCCTCGCGGCGTCCCGCGCGCGCCGCTGTTCCTTCAAGCCATGCCGGTGCTCGTCCACGGCCCGCCAGCGGCCGGCGATCCCTTCGAATGTCTCGGGGTAATGGACCACAAGCCCGTCAACTTCGCCCTGCGTCACCAGCACGTGCCGCAGCGCAAGCCGCCAAAGGCTGCCCTTGGCGACGACCCGGGCCGCGCGCGCCTCGAAATCGCCCGCGCCCAACGCCACGTCGCGCCCTTCAAGGCGCGCCCAGGGAATCGCGCTGGGGTACAGCGTTCCGATATCGAAGCGGAGTCCCAGCTCTTTTTCCACGGCCCGTTCGATGATCGGGCGCCAGTCGAAAAAGTACGCGCCCACCTTCACGGCCGCCACGAGCGCCAGAAGGACCCCGGCCGCGATGGCCAGCCGTCGCCGCCCTTTCTTGTGCGTTGCTTGCGGACCCATCACGATTCACTCATGGGACTATCGCGCAGCTCCCGTCTGTGAGGGAAGTCCTGTAAAGACGCCCATTTCGAATGGCCGCTACGGATTCACGCCCGCGATCTCAAAGACGTATGCGTGCTGGCACGGCAACTGGTCGATGGTCAATTGCGGCACGGCGATGCGCAGCGTGTGGCCTTCGAGCGTTGCCGCAAGCGGCTCAGTGACCCCGAGCATCGACACCGAAACACCTTGTGGCGCGCCCGGCATTTCAATCGCGAGTTCTTTCCCCGGCCATTCGAGGCAGATGGCATAGACCGCGTTCCCCTTCTGCGTGAACCGGACCTTCTCCATCTGGGGCGCGGCGGCCCATTTGTCCGCGCCGTAGATAGCATCGCCGTTGACCGCGAGCCAGGCGCCCATGTCGAGCAGGCGCTGCTGCATGATGGCGGGGATGCGCCCGTCCGCCGTCGGGCCGATATCGAGCAGAAGGTTGCCGCCGCGGCTCACGTTGTCGACGAGCAGATGGACCAGTTCCTCGGAGGTGCGGTAATCCTCAGCCGCCTCGTTGCGGTTGTAACCGAACGAGCGGCCCATGCCCTGGCATTCCTCGAAGAGGCCCGCATCGACCAGCCGCCCCTTCGGCAGATGCCCGTACTCCGGCGTGGCGAAGCCGCCGTGTACGTTGCGCGTTTCTTTTCCCCAGCGGTCATTGACCACCACGTCCTTCGGCGCGGGCGATTCATTAAACAGCCACGCGAGAAACTCCGTGCTGCGCCACGTGCTGCTCGGGTGCTCCCATTCACCGTCGGGCCAGACGATGTCCGGCTGGTACCGCTCGACAAGGTCCTTCAATTGCGGGAGCATGTGCTGGTCGACGAACTTGCCCACGTCCGACTGGTACAGCGGGTTGTACCACTCGTAGATCGAGTAGTAGAAGCCCATGCGCAGGCCCGCCGCATGTACGGCCGCGGTCAGGTCGCCGCACAGGTCGCGGTGGGGGCCGACGTCCACGCTGTTCCAGTTCCAGCTCTGCGGATTCGGCCACAGGCAGAACCCTTCGTGGTGTTTTGAGGTCAGAACGATGTACTTCGCGCCCGACCGCTTGAAGATGTCCGCCCATTCCGCCGGATTAAACAATTCCGCGGTGAACATCGGCGCGAAATCCTGGTACTGGAAATCCGCGCCGTAGGTCCGCTCATGGAACTTCCACGTTTCGCCGTCCTTGTTCTGCATGTGGTTCCAGTACCACTCGGCATAGGCGTCTTTCGGCCCCCACGACGGCACCGAATAGACGCCCCAATGAATGAAGATGCCGAACTTCGCATCCTCGAACCATTGCGGGTTCGGCCGCGTGTCCAGCGATTCCCACGTGGCCTCATACGGCCCCGCACCCAGGCTTGCCATCATCGCGCCCAACATTATCGCGGTCATTGGAAGTCCCTCCATTTGCGGTCAATCGAGGACTGGCACAAGCGACCCCGCGCTTCGCGGGGGAAACGTGCCTGTCTCCAAGAACATGTGGCATAGTGCATCGGGGACTGGCGCGCCTCGAAGACCGGTTCGTGCCAGTTCCCCGTCTACATCCTTACAATGTATGTTTCGCCGGGAACGGCCTGAAACGCAAGCACCGTTTCCGGTCCGGATGCCTCCGTCTGCACTTCGATCTCGAGCCCGTTTGCGGTTAGCACCCGGTATCCCTGGCCCGCGACGCGCACGCGGCAGGCGCCGCCGCAATTCGCGCGGATTGCGGCCTGTATCAGCTTGCCGCCGCGCCATTCCTGGTCTACCTCGAAGCCGCCGCGCGCGCGCAGCCCCTTCACGGAGCCTTCGGGCCACGCCGCGGGCAGCGCGGGCAGCAAATGAATCTCGCCCTCGTGGCTTTGCAGCAGCATCTCGGCGATGCCCGCTGTCCCGCCGAAGTTCCCGTCAATCTGGAAGGGCGGGTGGTTGTCGAACAGGTTCGGCAAGGTGGATTTCGCCAACAAGCCTTGGAGATTCTCGTACGCTTTCTCCGCGGCGCCCAGCCGCGACCAGAAGCTGATGATCCACGCCCGGCTCCAGCCGGTGTGACCGCCGCCGTGCGACAGCCGGTATTCGAGCGACTTGCGCGCCGCCGCCGCGAGTTCCGGCGTGCCCCGCAGCGTGATCTGGTCTCCCGGATGCAGCCCGTACAGGTGCGACATGTGCCGGTGGCCCGGCTCCGGCTCGTCGTAGTCCTCGATCCATTCCTGCAACCGTCCCGTTTTCGGGCTGATCTGCAGCGGCGCGAGCCGGTCGAGCGCGCCCCGAAGCTGCGCGCGGAAGTCTTCGTCGATGCCCAGTGTTTGCGCGGCCTCTATGCAGTTCGTGAACAAGTCATGGATGATCATCAGGTCCATCGTCGCGCCGTAGGTGAACATCGAGGTCGTGCCATCCTCCTTGCGGAACGAATTCTCCGGCGAATGCGACGGGTTCGTGACCAGCCGCCCCTGCGGGTCCTCGACGAGGAAATCGAGCAGGAACAGCGCCGCGCCTTTCATCAGCGGATACGCCCGCCCGCGCAGGAACTCGGCGTCGCCGCTGAACAGGTAATGCTCGTACGGATGTTGCGCGAGCCAGGCCGCGCCCATCGGCCATACGCCCCAGACGCCGTCGGCGGGGGCCGTGAACCCGTAAAGGTCGCTGAGATGATGCACGACCCAGCCGCGCGCGCCGTACATCTCGCGCGCCGTTTTCCCGCCCGGCGGCACGAGCGAATCCATGTAGTCAAACAGCGGCACATGGCATTCCGCGAGGTTCGCCACCTCGGCGGGCCAGTAATTCATCTGCAGGTTGATGTTCGTGTGGTAGTCACTGTTCCACGGCGCGTTGATTTCCTGGTTCCAGACGCCCTGCAGGTTCGCGGGCAGACCGCCCGGCCGCGAACTGCCCATGAGCAGGTAGCGTCCGTACTGAAAATACAGCGCCGCGAGGCCCGGGTCGTCCGCGCCCTCCTGCACCCGCTTGAGCCGCTCATCCGTGGGCAGCGTGTCCCCCTCGCCGCGGCCCAAGTCGATCCGCACGCGCCGGAACAATCCCTGATGGTCCTCGACATGCCGCGCGCGCAAGACATCGAACGCCGGGGCCGCCGCAACCGCCTCGCGGCACGCCGCCTCCGGGTCCGCGCCGCGGAAATCCGTGTTCGCGGCCAGGAGGAGCGTCACGGCGTCCGCGCCGCGCACACCAAGCTTCCCATCCTGTGGCGCGAGGCTGCCGCCGTCGCTGCGGATTTGCAGATATGCCGCGAATCGGCTGCCCATGTTCTCGCCGGTCTCATGATGCGGGCGATTGATCTGACCGCGAAGCACGCCCAGAGATTCGTTCTCGACCATGAATGCCGCGTCCTGCTGCCGGGTGATCGAGGCATCCAGATTGATCGCACCGGGACGCTCCGCGGATATGCGCACGACGAAGACGTTATCTGGCGCGGACGCGAAGACCTCGCGCGCGATCCTGCACGCGCCGCCAGGCGTGTCAATGCGGTACTGCGTCGCGGCGATGCCCGCGTCGAGGTCCAGTTCACGGCGATAGCCGTCCGGCAACGGCTCGCCCGCAATCTCAAGATGCAGGTCGCCGAAAGTCTGGTAGGAGAGGACCGTGGGCGGCACGCCGAGCATGGTCCGGTCGGCCAGGCGCTTCGCCTTCTCGTTCTGACCTTCGAATAGCAGACGCCGCACCTTCGGCAGCGCCTCGAGCGCCCGCGGATTGGTCCGTTCGCGGGGATAGCCGTCCCACAGCGACTCCTCGTTGAATTGGATGAGCTCGACCGGCGCGCCGCCGAACACCATTGCGCCGAGCCGGCCATTCCCGACAGGAAGCGCCTCCTCCCAGACCTGTGCCGGCTTCGCGTACCAGAGCAGCGGTCGCGCCGCCCCCTCGCTCTGCGCTGCAGGCTGTTCTGCCTGGGCGATCAAGCAAGGCACCATCAATGACGCCGCGATTACAGCATGCATGGATGCGTTCCTCCCGGTTTCCGCCGCGCTGCCGCCGGCGCCATCGTACCGGCGCCGCCCTCCCGGGTCAATCCGTGTCTGCGCCGCGTAGCGTTGGCGCGGGCGCCCGAAAAGAACAAACGGGGCCGCGGCGACCTGAACCCCGCCGCGGCGCCCGCGCAAAAGCCTGTTGCCGCACTCAGGACAACGGCTGGCCGTTGAGCGTGCCCGTCAACGACTTGAGGAACGCGACGACCGCGTCTATGTCAGCGCTCGAAAGCGTCGCGCCGGCATTGTACTGCGCCATGGTCCGCACGGCTTCCTTGAGGTCCGATGTCGATCCGTCGTGGAAGTACGGGAACGTCAGTTCGATGTTGCGCAGCGTGGGCACTTTGAATTTGTGCCGGTCGGCCTCGTTCTGCGTCACGTTGAAGCGGCCGAAATCCGCCTTCTGCACGTTGCCGCGCGCCGCGAAATAGTCCTCAAACAAGCCCATGTATTCATACGACTGACCGCCGAGCGTCTCGCCCACGTGGCACGTCGCGCAGTGATGGTCCTTGAACAGCGCATAGCCGCGCAATGCTTCCGGCGACAGCGCCTTCTCGTCGCCCGTCAGGTACTTGTCAAGCGGAGAGTCCGGCGTGATGAGCGAACGCTCGAATGTCGCAATCGCTTCCGTGATGGTCTCCTTGCTCGGTCCCTGCGGGTAGACCGCGAGGAATTCCTGCATGAACGCGGCGTCCTGCGTCAGCTTGCCGAGCACCTGCGGCCAGTTCGCCCCCATTTCGATCGGGTTGTTGACCGGCCCGTCCGCCTGTTCCTCGAGCGTCGCGGCGCGCCCGTCCCAGAATTGCACGAAATTGAACCCGGAATTGAGCGATGTCGGCGAGTTGATATCACCGACCTGGCCTCCGATACCCGTAGAGAACCGGGCCTGGTCCGTGCCGCCCTTGTCCAGCGCGTGGCACGATGCGCACGAGATGGTGTCGTCGCCCGAGAGGCGCACGTCATGGTACAAGCGGTTGCCCAACGCGACCTTCGCTGCGTCCAGCTCGATCCTCTGCGGCAGCGGCTGCACGGGCTCGTTCGCGAACTGCGGCGCGGTCCAGGGCGCCGCGTAGTGCTTGGCCCGCTCGTCCGCCACATATGCCAGGAGGACCGCCTTGTCTGCTTCGCTGAGGCGATGGTTCCAGTGCAACAGCAGGTACTGCGCAGGCGGCATCTCGTCATGGTGAATGGAACTTTCGAGTTTTGCCAGCAGGACCTCCGGCATGGGTTGCGCTGCCGCGTGCGCGAGCCACTCCTCCAGGT
Source organism: Candidatus Hydrogenedentota bacterium (assembly GCA_018005585.1). Classification (NCBI taxonomy): domain Bacteria; kingdom Pseudomonadati; phylum Candidatus Hydrogenedentota; species Candidatus Hydrogenedentota bacterium. The sequence continues at coordinate 9,330 of JAGMZX010000186.1, forward strand.
TCCAGAACCGCAGCCCCCGCTGAATGTCCTTGCCCATGATGTCCTTCGCCACCGGTAATGTCGCGTAGAACGGCAAGGGCGCATCGGGCACATGACAGCCGGCGCATTTCTGCGCCAGGACTGCCGCGGCCGCCTTCAACGGCGCATTGTCCGTATCCAGATTGCTGAGCCGGTTCGCGGGTGCGGGAATCACCAGATTCGAGACCGGCAGCGCCAGCGCCAAGATAATAAGAACGATTACTACTAAGGCTGCTTTTTTCACAGTAAGGCCTCCTCTTTCACGGCAACCAAATGGCTGAATGTTGTTCCCTCGGCCCCCACGCGATGCCTTTCCATGCATTCCG
>JAGMZX010000187.1 GCA_018005585.1 Candidatus Hydrogenedentota bacterium
GGCCCGATGGGATACTCCTTGTCGAAGCTCAGGTCCGCGGGCACGATCGACAGGTCGGACTTCATGGCGTCTTCCCAGGTGACTTCCTGACCCGTAAAGGCGGACATGCGGCCCATGATCGCCGTGAGCGTGCTGTGCGCGCACTCGACGCCGTCGTTGATGTACGGCCCGGCGTTCGTGATACTGTTGAGCAGCGCCACGTGCTCCTGGACGTAGGGGTCCATGTCGTCCTTGCCCATGTCGTGGCAGTTGCTCTTGCCCGTTGTGCCGGTGACTTCCTCGAACACGTCGTTCTTCGAGTTGTTCCAATGCCGGCTCGCGCTGTACATGTGCACGCCGTTCGGGTACTCGTAGTCGCAATTGAAGTGGTCCCACAGGTCGCCGTACTTCTCTTCGAGGGGCTTCCAGGCGCGCCCGCCCGAGGCCACGACCTTCGCCGGCGGCCCGCCCATGACCCAGTTGACGATGTCGAGGTTGTGGATGTGCTGCTCGACGATGTTGTCGCCGCAGGTCCATACCTGGTTGTACCAGTTGCGCAGCCGGTACTCGAGGTCGCTCCAGCCCTCCTGGCGGTCATTGCAGAACGGGAGCCCGCCGTTCCAGTAGACGCGCGCCGCAAGAACGTTGCCGATGGCGCCTTCCTTGATCTTGGCGACGGTCTCGACGTACGAGCGCTGGTGACGGCGCTGCGTGCCGCACACGAACGACAGGCTCTTCTCTTTCGCCTTCTCCGCCGCGCTTATGAACTGGCGCACGCCAACCGGGTCCACGGCAATCGGCTTTTCGGTGAAAATGTGCTTGCCCGCGTCAACGGCTGCTTCGATGTGCGCCGGCCGGGCATAAGGCGGCGTGGCATGGATGATCATGTGCACGTCGGTCGCGAGCAGTTTCTGGTACGCGTCCAGTCCTACGAAACACATCTCATCCGTCACGTTGATCTTCCCGCGTATCTTCGAATGTTTGTTCTTTTCCATTTCCTGGCGCTTGCCGGTCAACCGGTCCTCGAAGACGTCCGCCATGGCCACGAGCGAGACGTTGTCGTTGCCCATCAGGCAGTTGAGCACCGCGCCGCCGCCGCGCCCGCCGCAGCCGATCAGGCCGATGCGGATCGTATCGGTGGCGGACTGCGCGAACCCCGACCGCGCTGTGAGGATGGCGAAGCTGGCCGCCGCGCCGGCCTTGGCGAAATCCCGCCGGGTCATTCCTGGTTTCTGTGCGTCACGCATTATCTGGTTCCTCCTGGTACGACTTGGTGGTTGGCAATGGAGAAACGCCAGCATAACACAAATGTGGCGTAAAACAAGAATACCGGATGCGAATGGGCCAAGGGATTCCCGGGGCCGTCCGATTCCTTGAACTGCGTTCTTGTCTGGCCTATATTGAATCCGGTCTCCGAAGGGCAGTCATTCGGAACAGTCTTTGCCGGCGCGATTCGGGCGCCGGCATTCCCAGGAATGGTTTGTGGCAGGCGGCGGGACCGTATGGGCGCAACGGGGTCGTGTGGAAGGAGCGCAGGAACGGGCATGGCGGATCAGACGCGACGTTTTACTTGGCTGTCGCCCCTGTTGACGGGCTCAGGCGAGGAGCAGCCGCCTTCGGGGCCGGTATTCACGCGGCGGCAGGCGTTGCGCGAGAGCGCGGCGGTTGCGGCAGTGGCATTGTTCTTGTTTTTTGTCATGACATGGCCGTTGCTGCCGCGTTTTTTCACGCATATCATCGGCGTTCCGTATCAGACGGACAACGCGATTGCGGTGTGGAACCTGTCGTGGGCGCAGTTGCAGGGGGATGCCTGGTTTCCGAATCCTTACTGGACGGACCGCCTGTTTCACCCGCTGGGTTCGTCGCTCGCGTACCACGGCTCGCATTATTTTCTCGCGCTGCTGACGGCGCCCATCACGTGGACCCTCGGCTTGGTCCCGGCGTTCAACTTCGCGTGCCTGTGGAGCTTTCTCACGAGCGCCGTGGTGTGCTACTGGCTGTGCCGCTTTCTGGGACTTCCGCGCGGCGCGTGCTGGATTGCGGCGCTGCTGTTCGCGTTTTCGCCGTTCCGCATGTGGCGGGTGCAGCATCACATCAATTTCCTGGCGACAGACTGGGCCGCGGCCTATGGCCTGTGCCTGATGGCGTTGCTGCATACGCGGCGGTGGCGCCTGTGGGGGACGCTCGCGGGCTTGTGCATGACCGGCTGCATGTATACGGATTTCACGTACCCGATTCTGCTGATTATTATCACGGCGTTTTTCGGGCTGTATTTCTTCCGGCCGTGGCGCGACCCTCTGACTGCGCGGCGGCTGGTGCTCGGGTTGGGGCTGGCGGCCGGGCTGGCCGCGGTGCTGACGCTGCCGATCATGCTCTCGCTTCGGTCCACGAACGCCCTCTACAACTACTACGTGGAGCGGGGCAACATCGAGCTTTCAGCGGACCTGCTCAGCTTTGTCAGCCCGCCGGGCGAGGCGCTGCTCCGGCCCGTCTACGACCTGATTGTGCCCCGGCTCAGCTTCTTCCGCGAGTCCTGCAATTTTCTGGGCTTTCTGCCGCTCCTCTTGATGTTGCTGGGCCTGTTCGCGTTCCGGCGCGATGCGCGGTTCCGCTTCTGGAAATGGACGCTGCTCATACTGGCGGTCTTGTCGCTCGGCCCGTTTCTGAAAGTGGGCGGCGAAGTCGACCTGTTCCGGGGCACGTGGGGCAACTGGCGGCAGGAGCCCGAATCGTTCCGGCTGACGCTGCCCTATGCGTTCTTCTCGTATGTGCCGCTGGTCAACAACGCGCGCGGGCCGGAGCGGTTCCACGGGGTGACGACGCTGCCGTTCAGCCTGATAGCGGCGGCGGGGGCCGCCGTGCTGCTGGGCCGCATGCGAAAGCCCTGGCTGCGCAATACGGCCGCCGCCGCGATGGCCGCGGCGTGCCTGCTCGAATACGCGGCTGTCCCGCTGCCGGTCACTCCGATGCACTGGGGCGCGTTCGATGCGGTCCGCGACGACCCGGAGGATGTCGCGGTGGCTGATGGGCGGCTGAACGACCGTATCGCGATCGAGCACCAGGCGTATCATCACAAACGGGTCGTCACGGGGCACGTCGGCCGCATCGCGCCGGAAATTCACGCGTACATGACCACGGCGCCGTTATTGCGCGAATTGACGACGAAATGGGGCACGCAAGAGGCCGTTGAGGCCTACGCGGCGCGGCCCGCCGCGCCGGAGATGACGCGGCGCATCCTCGAGTTCCTGAACATCCGCTATTTCGTCCAGAACGGGCCGCGCGACGCATACCTGCTGAAATTGTTCGAAGGGACGCTTCCGTACACGCTGGTGGGCGAGGACGAACGCAGCAAGGTTTACTTGCTCGGCTGGAACAGCCCTGGCGGCGTGCGCCCGCGCGCGGCGATGGTCGGGCGGGGCGAATGGAGCGTATATTTCGCGCACGGCTGGGGCCAGTGGGACCGCATCCCGGAGGTGCGTGAAGGGCGCGGCGTGCTCTGGCCGGCGTCGCCGATGGCGTCGGTCTTGTTCAAGGTCGATACGCCGCAGTCGGTCGGCATGGCGTTCGAGACCTACGTGCCGGAAAGCGCGCAGGGGGTGCGGATGGCCGCATTTGTCAACGGGCGCCCGGTTCGGGAGCTCGACGTGCCCCCCGGTTTCCGCACGTTCCGCGTGGCGTTCGACCCGGAACTGGTGCGGCCGGGGCTGAACAGCGTCGAATTCCGCTGGCCATATGAAGACGGACGCTATTCGGACGCGGATACGCTGGATATCCCGGCGTGCCTGTACCTGACGTGCGGGGCGACCGGCAAAGGCCTGCAAGGCGGCATTCTCGAAATCCTCGGGCAGTGGGTGTATTCGAATGCGCGCGGTTACAACATCCTCGAGCTCTCCGATGACGGCGGGCGGCTCCTGCGCACGGCGCAATTTGACGCCTACACCGACGGCGACGCCCCGAAAAAGCTGGCCGGGCACATCGCCGCCATCCCGGAAGGCCGGCTGGTCGTGTTCATGGGTGCGGGCGAGACGTCCCAGGGCATGACGCAGGAGGCCGTGGATGCGCTGGGCACGCTGGGCAGCGCGTTTGACGCACGGAACAAGTACGGCTGGTCGCATGCGGGGGTGGGCCGCAAGGGCATGAAACCCGGGCAGGCCCTCGAGTCTTTCAACGGCGAATCGATCACGGTGCTGGCGCCGGGCCGCTGCGGCTTCACCGGGTTCCAGTTCGCGGGCCGGGAAGCGCGGCCGCCGTCGCCCGCGCCCGCAACGCCGGAGACCGTGACGCCCGCCATGCGCGAACCTGGCGCGGAAAGCTGAGAGCCGGCTGCATGACGGGCACGGGCATGGCCGCATTCGAGCATAAACGAATGAACCGGGAGTTCCAGACGGTCCGCTGCATGATCGGGATGTACTGCAGAGGGCATCACGCGCTGGCGGCGGGCGCGTTGTGCGCGGAATGCGCGGAGTTGCTCGAATATGCGCGGGTCCGTTTGGGCAAGTGCCCGTTCCAGGAGGGGAAGACGACCTGCGCGAAGTGCCCGATTCACTGCTACACGCCCGGGATGCGCGAGAAGACGCGCGCCGTCATGCGCTATGCGGGCCCGCGCATGCTGTTTCGCCACCCCGTACTGACGCTCTTCCACTACCTCGACGGCTTGCGGAAGAAACCGGAAACGCCCAAGCGCCGCCGCAAGACCCGCCGCGTGCATTGACAATCCAACCCGGCAAAGTTGAGGATGCATCTCCGCCGCAATCACGGCGCGGGGCGCGGGTTTGCGGTTTGTCACGGGAGAACGGTCATGCTCCTTGCGATATTTGCGGCTCTTATCCTGGTTCCGGGCGATGCGGGGCCGGACAGCGCGGCCTGCTACAGCCAGTGGACCGTGGCGGCGCACGGGGACGGGTTTGGTCATGGCCTGCCGTGCCTGGCGCGGCTTTCCGACGAGCGCATGCTGCTGACCTGGAGCCGCAACACGGCGGACGGCGCGGATTTTGCCGTGCTGGGCGCCTTCAGCGCCGACGGCGGCTGTTCCTGGTCCGAGCCGCGGGTGTTCCTTGACGCGCCCGGCGAGGTGGACGCCGACCCAAGCATCGTCGTGGACGGCGCTCGCGTGCTGGTGACGTGCACGCGCACGAATTTCCGCGAGGGCATCCGTTCCTCGCGCACGTGGTGTGTGCGCAGCGAAGACAACGGCCGGTCCTGGTCCGAGCCGTACGAAATCCCGATGAACCGCGTGTACACGTGCGGCAAATGTCACCGCGGGTTGCGTCTGAAATCCGGCACGCTGCTGATGGGCTATTCGTGGGACGTGATTTGCGAGCAGGGCCAGGCTCACGAGAGCGAGGGGCAGATGGACCTGCGCGCGGGCGTCATGCGCTCGACGGACGGCGGACTTACCTGGGCCAACGGCGGCGATACGCACGCCGAATACGACAAGGTCTCCGGCGGCGCGGTCAGCGGCACGGACGAGCCCGCGCTGGCCGAAATGCCCGACGGCTCGGTATACATGCTGATGCGCACCGGCGGCACGCGCCTCTATGAGGCGCGGAGCGATGACGAGGGCCAGTCGTGGCGCGACGTGCAGCCCAGCCCGCTGGCGGGCACGAACGCGCCGGCCGCGCTGTGCGCCTTCGAGTCGGAGCAGGGGCCCGGCGTGCTCGCGGTCTGGGACAATGCGCGCGAGCGGCTGCCCCTGTGCGCCGCGGTGTCGTTCGACGGTTGCCAGACCTGGACCGCGCCGCGCGACATCGCCGCGCCGTATCTGCCCGGCGGGCAGGCGTCGTATCCGTCGTGCGAACGCGCGCCCGACGGCGCGTTCGTCGTCGCGTGGCAGCAGGACGTGCGCGGCGGGCGCGACGTGCGCATCGCGCGATTCAGCCTGGGCTGGCTGCTGCACGGGGAATCCGTCAAGACCATTGTGCTTTTCGGCGAGTCAACGACAGCGCCGCGCGGCCCGTTGCGCATTTTCGGCCAGGTGATCGCGGAGCGGCTCGGCGCGGCGGCGCATGTCGTGAACATGGGCATTGGCGGCGAGAACACGGACGCCGCCCGGGGCCGGTACGAACGCGACGTGCTCGCGTTCCAGCCGGACTATGTCGTGATCTATTACGGGTTGAACGACGCGGCAATCGACGTGTGGAAAGACGCGACGGAGCCGCGCGTCAGCGTGGCGCGGTTCACGGAGAATCTGGCCCATTTCGTGGACGCGGCAAAGCAGGCGGGGGCCGTGCCAATCCTGATGACGCCGAATCCTCTGGCCTGGAATCCGCAGCAGCGGGAACTCTACGGCAAGCCGCCATACGACGTGACTGACCCGGAAGGCCATAACGCGGTGCTGACCGGCTACGTCGATGCCGTGCGCGGGCTCGCCCAGGAGAAGCAGGCGCCGCTCGTGGACGTGTTTGCCCTGCTTCGGGAAGAGGCGAGGGAAACGGGGTATGCCCGCCTGCTCCTCGACGGCGTACACCCGAACGATTATGCGCACGCACTGATCGCGGATGCCTTGATGCCGTATCTGAAATGAGCCGGGGGAGAACACAGCATGTTGAGTGTTTTGTTGGCAAGTCTCGCGCTGGACTTCGTGGCGGGCGTATCGCCAACGCCCGCGGAACTGGCGGAGGCGCGGCAATGGACGGCGGCGAAGTTCGAGGGTGTTTCCGAAACGCCCGCGCCCGAGGCGTGGCTCGAAGTGATCGAGAACCACGGGAGCGTCCAGCCGAACGCGCGCGGCGGCAAGCCGCTGCGCCTCGGCGACAGGGAAAGCCGCACCGGCCTATACTGTCACGCGCCAAGCGCGATTATCGTGCGCCTGCCGTCTCCGGGCGCGAGGTTCGAAGCGCTCGCAGGCGTGGATTCGAATGACCAGACGAGCGGGGGGCGCGGCGCCGTGGTCCTTTCGGTCGAAGTCGACGGGCGCGCGACGTGGACCTCGCCGCTCATGCATGAAGGCGATGCGCCGCAATCCGTGAACGTGGACTTGGGCGGCGCAACGGCGTTCACACTGCGGGTCGCCGACGGGGGCGACGGCATTTCGTGCGACCAGACGGACTGGGCCGAGGCGTTCGTTACGCTGGAGGACGGCGCGCGCTTGCCGTTGGGCGTGCTGCCGCTGCGTGACCGGGTGCGCGCGCCATTGACAGTGGAACCCTGGTTTTCGTTCCGCATGGACGGGCGGTCCTCGTCCGAACTGCTTCGCAAATGGCAGGTCTCGCGCGAACAGCATGCGTTGGACGCCGGGCGCGCGGAGCACGTGATCACATACACGGACCCGGCCTCGGGCGTGCAGGCGCGCGCGTGTTGCGTCGCGTATGACGCATTCCCCGTCGTTGAATGGACGCTCTATCTCAAGAACACGGGCGCGGCCGAGTCGCCCGTCATCAGCGATGTCATGGCCCTCGATACGTGTTTCGAGCGCGACGCCTATGCCGAGTTCCTGTTGCGCCACTGGAACGGGACCTGCGTAAACCGCACGGATTACGAACCGCGGACGACGGAACTGCAGCCGGGCGCGCAGCGCGTGTTCACGCCCGCGCACGGCCGGCCCTGCGCGGGAGAGTTCCCTTACTACAATCTGCAATACGGCGCGGAGGGCGTTGTTCTCGCTGTCGGCTGGCCGGGGAAATGGAAGGCCTCCTTCGAACGCGACGCGGACCGGCAAATCAGGATTGCCGCGGGACAGGAAACGACCCATTTCAAGCTGCTGCCCGGCGAAGAGGTGCGCGCGCCGCTTATCGCGCTGCTGTTCTGGAAGGGAGACGCCGTGCGCGCGCAGAATCTCTGGCGGCGCTGGATGGCCGCGCATAACGTACCCCGGCGCAACGGCGAACTGCCGCCGCCGCAGATGCCCGCCGTCAGCGGCAACCAGTTCCCGGGCCTGCTCTGCAACGAGGCGGACGAGTTCCGCTACATCGACCGCTTCGCCGAGGAGCGGATCCCAATCACGCACTGGTGGATGGACGCCGGCTGGTACGTCAACAAGGGCGATTGGACCAGCACCGGCACTTGGGAGGTCGACCACGCGCGGTTCCCGCGCGGCGTCCGCGCCGTGGCCGACCACGCGCACGCGCGCGGGCTCAAGCTGATCCTGTGGTTCGAGCCGGAACGCGTTACTGCCGGGTCGTGGCTCGCGGAGCAGCACCCGGACTGGGTGCTCGGCGGCAAGGACGGCGGCCTGCTCAACCTCGGAAATCCGGACGCGTGGCGCTGGGCCGTGGACCGTCTCGACGGCCTGATCGCGAGCGAGGGCGTCGATTTCTACCGACAGGACTTCAATATGGACCCGCTGCCGTACTGGCGCGCAAATGACGCGCCGGACCGGCAGGGCGTCACGGAAATCCGGCACATCGAGGGCTATCTCGCGCTGTGGGACGAACTCGTGCGGCGGCATCCGCACCTCATGATCGATTCGTGCGCGAGCGGCGGCCACCGCAACGACCTCGAAACGCTGCGCCGGGCCGTGCCGCTCCTGCGCAGCGACTACCTCTTCGACTCGGCGGGGCAGCAGTGCCACACGTACGGTCTGGCGTCGTGGGTCCCCTATTGGGGCACGGGCATCATCGATTTCGACGCTTACAGCTTCCGCAGCATTCTCGGGCTCGACACTACCTTGAGCTGCGACGCACGGCGCACGGACCTGGACTGGGACCTGCTGCGCAGGCTCGCCGCGGAGTGGCAACGCGCCGCCCCCTGTTTCTGGGGCGATTACTATCCGCTGACGCCGTACAGCCGCGACGAGGGCGTCTGGATCGGGTGGCAGTTCAATCGCCCGGAAGCGGGCGATGGCCTGGTGCAGGCATTCCGCCGCGCCGAAAGCCCGTACGTGCAGGCGCAGTTCCCGCTGTTCGGCCTCGAGCCGGACGCGCGTTACCGGGTCACAAACCTGGACGGCGGCGAAATGGAGTCGACCGGCGCCGAACTGATGCAGGCCGGACTGGAAATCAGGATTCCCACGCGTCCCGGCGCGGGCCTGCACCTCTACGAGCGGGTCCGGGAAACCCGGTAGAAGAAAGGACTGAAATGCCGACCGCGAACTTCGTGCGAACTTGTGTGCTTGCGGCGTGTGCCGCGGTCCTGTGCGGCGCGGCGACGGCGCAGGCCGGCCACCGCGTCTACACGCACCTGCTCGAGCCGCGCGAGCACCCGGATTATGACCGCCGCCACGTGCAGCCGCCGTCGTGGGAGGCTTTCGGCAATGTGACCCAGTTCGCGGCGCTGCGCGGCTTCGGCGTTGAAAACGATCAGATCGTGGGCTACGTTGAGGAAATTGAGAAGTATACAAAGGTCTATGAACTCGGGAACGTCATCTGGCCGGCGTATCCAATCATCTTCGCGAAGAATCTCGGCGATCTCGCGGACGAGATCGAGCGGCGCGGCCTCTACCTCTTCGACATCTGGGGATACGTGCCCGGCAGTGGCCCCGGCGGTTACTGGCAGCAGTTTCATCCCGATCCCGCTGTTTTCGAGATGCTCGAATCCAAACTCGGCGAACGCTGGCTCGGCATGGATAACGGCGAGCAGGACGGCCGCTACATCGGCGGTTACGCTTCGCAAATGTCGGGCATCTCGGGCAACCGCTTCGACGCGTACCTGAATTTCCAGCGCCATTTCGAGCGCATGGGCGACGAACTCGGCAACAAGCTGTCCACGCTCGTGTCGCTCAACTTCGGCCACTACTTCCTCAAGGAAGGCATCTAC
>JAGMZX010000188.1 GCA_018005585.1 Candidatus Hydrogenedentota bacterium
TAGAGCAAGATCCATTCGTTGAATAGGTAACCGAACGCGCCGCCGCCGCTGCCGCCTGCGCCGCCCGCGCCGCCGCCGCCGCCGCTGCCTGCGGCCAAGGCCAACGTGTTCGGGTCAAATGCGAATCGCGCGTCGAGTCCATCGCCGCCCGCGCCGCCCGGTGTTCCCGTGCCGCCGCTCGGCCCGGCCTCGCCGGAGCTGCCCGGTGTGCCGTGCTCGCCCGGCTGACCACTGCCGAATGAGCCGGTTGCGCCGCCCAAGCCGCCTGTACCAGCGGCGCCGCTCGCGCCGCCCGCAACCGCGCCTTGATTCCCGTCAGGTGCGGCGCCCATGCCGCCCGCGCCGTTGCCGCCAGACTGACCCCAACCCTTGCCGCCTGCCTCGCCCGGTACGCCCGCGCCGCCGGGGGCTCCGGAAACACTCGAGGCGCCCGGCGAGCCCGCTTCGGCCGCAGCGCCCGGCGAGCCGGGACTGGGTGGATAGCCTGGCCCCCCCCAACCTCCGTCGCCGCCCATGCCGGCCATGCCGCCCGCGCCGCCCGCGCCGCCCGCGCCGCCCACGCCGCCCACGCCGCCCACGCCACCCACGCCGCCGCCCGCACGACCCGGCACCGCCGCGGACACATCCAGCGAGGCGCCCCAAAGCACATTCGTCTTGGATGCGATGGCGAGCGGCCGCTGGCCTTGAACCGTGACGGTCACGCCGCCGCCGATGTCCACACTCAGGAAATCAAAGACACAGACGCCGAATTCGTCGCGGCCTTGCGCCTCGTACGCGCCGGACATCGTCAGCGCATCGGTATCGATGAGCAGGTTGCCCTCCGCGACGGTCAGCCGCCCGTCTGACCCGTCACTGACGTACAGCGTGAGCGGATTGCTGATGCCCGGGCCGGTGTACGCGCAGACGAAATGGTCCGACTCGTCATTCCAGTTGCCCACGGCATCCTGCGCCGCGCCCGCGGGCACCCATACTCGAACCTCGCCCGGTTCGAAAGAGATCAAGTCGAAGCTGTATTCCGCGGCGATACCTTCGAAGTACGCAATGCCACCGTTTTTCGTATTGACGTCGGATACGCTGAGGCCGAACACCGGTTCGTTCGCCGTCACGTAGACTTTGTAAGGGTTCGCGCCCGTCGGGCATCCCGCATCGGCGGCAATCGTGAAACGCGGCCCCACGTTGTCAATATAGTACTGTTCACCGTCCGTGAAGCTTCCATTCCCGGCGCCCGGACCGCCAAACGGGTTCTGCCATTCATCCCAAATCGTGTCATCGTCCAGTACCGTGACGCCCAAGTTGCCTTCGCCCGCGCCGGTTTCCGCCGTCACGGTGTACGTTGTGCCGGAACCGGCGGCATCAATCACGCGCGCACCGGTCAGGCTGCCCGTCGCCTGCACGGCGAAATCCGTGGCGTCCACGCCGACGACGCGCTCATTGAACGTTACGAGAAACGTTACCGTGGCGGCGTTGGTCGGGTTTTCGTTCTTCAGCGTGATGGAATTGACCTCGGGCGGGGTCGTGTCGGGCACGAAGGGATGGAGCATCCAATCGAGATAGTATTGCTGCACGCAATTCAACACCAAGTAGGTGTAGCCGGTCCGGTTCAGATGGATGGCGTCCAGCTTGAGGCCCGACCGGTTCATGGCTTCCGGCGGACTCGGATAGGCGGGATAGCCGCCCGGCATGGGCCAGTAGTCCGACGCCGCCGTGCCGGGGAACGGCACCGTGCCCGGCAGCAGGAAGATCGACGGATAGCCGAAGCAATACTGCATAAGGCCGAAGTTCTGAATGTACTCGCAGCGCGGTGTTTCCTGGGCCAGCTCCAACTTCTCGCGCCCGAGTTCAATGAATGCACCGTTGATCTGGCTGGGCGTTGGAAAACCCAGATACGCCCAAAGCAACAGCGCCTCGTTGCTCCGGTCCAGCGGGCCCAGTCCCAGCACCGATTCAAAGAGATTGAGATAATCGTAATCGACAATCAGGACGCGGATATTCGGCCGCACACTCAGGATGTGGTTCACAACCTTCTGGACGTTTGCGCGAATGCTCGACCAGAGCGCCGCCCGCTGATCGGCTGTCATGCTTGTGTGATAAGACGCAAGCAGGTCGATACCACCCGTGCTCAGGTGCACCGTATCGATGGTTGGGCTCGCCAGCAGCGCCGCCGTAATGAGATTCAGCAACGGCTCCGAAGCGAGTATGGCCGCAGGCATGCCCCCTATCGCCGTGAAACGTCCGTCCTCCTCGAACATGCCCAAGCCTGTCATGTTAAACACATCGCGCACAACCCGGTCTTTCCAGAGGAAACCGGTCCAGCTGTCTCCCACGAGCAACACGCGCGGAATGCCCGCGTGCGCCGTAGAAAACGCCAGCGCCAGCACTAGCGCAAGCCCGATTCTTCGCATCGCTTTTCCCGGCATAACGCATCCCTCTCCTATTAGAATCCTATAATTGCCATTACGTAGTGTATCACAATTGATCATGTTTGGAATGTCAATTACTCCGGCATTCTACTCTTTTGTATTCTACACCCACCGCCGCAAATTGTCCAGACCTATCTTTCATCGTACTGCCTTGCCTGAGCGCTTGGTAATGGTCCCTCGCACGGGCCGCAGGTCATCCGGCGCCGTTCAACTGGCGGCGGGGCGCGGTCCCGTCGCGAACGCTGCCCTGCAATATCACACAAACAGGCCATAATCCGGGGAATCACATTTCGCATTCAATTGCGAACCGGGTCAGGGTTCCGTGCTGGGCCGGCACATGCCAAATCACATTTTGGGCCGACAATGGGGCTTTCAAGAATTACAATTGACCTGGCCTGTCAAGAAGTATTACATTATGGTCCTGTCGTGTGCGGTCGTTGTAGTATGGGCCGCCGCAAAAGTTGGAGTACAGGGTTATGGATGCGCCCCAGGAGGACTTGCGCCCGAAGGCCACCGCAGGGACCGGAGTGCCGCTCTATCTCAGAATCAAACAGGACCTGAAAAGCGCCATCGACCGGGGGGAACTCGCCGAGGGCGCGCGCGTGCCTTCTGAGTTTGACTTGGCGAAGCAATACGGGGTGAGCCGGAATCCGACACGGCAGGCCCTGCGGGAGCTTGAGCTGGAGGGCTATTTGACGCGGTCGCGGCGGCGCGGTTCCTTCGTGACCCCGTCAGCGTACCGGGCGCGCCGCTTCACGGTCAGCCAAGGCCGTGTGGTCGCGTGCATCTGCCCGCACGGCAAAAGCCCGCACGTGCGCGGTATCGTCGAAGGCTTCGTCCACCGGACGGGTGAGCGCGGTTCCCATGTGCTGGTGTACTTCACGGAATGCACGGACCAGAACCAGGCGGAATTGCTGCGGGAAATCCGCCGCAGCGGCATTGCGGGCGTGGCGCTCTGGCTCAGCGACGACTGCGCGGAGACCTTGCGGATTTTGCGGGATTTCAAGGACGCCAATTTCCCGTTTGTACTCATGGACCGTTACGTGCGGGACGCGGACTATGATTGCGTTGCAACGGACAACGAATACCTCGCCTACACGGTCACGAAGAATCTGATTGCCGCGGGCCACCGGCATATCGGGTTTCTGAGCAACGTGTATCACAACACAGCGAATGAAGACCGGCTCGCGGGCTACCGGCGTGCCCTTAAAGAAGCTTCGCTGCCCTTCATCGACGGGCTCGTGGCGGAAGTTTCGACCGCAAACCATGGCGGCCCCACGGAGATCGACCGCGTGGTGGCGCACCGGAGCCGGCCCACGGCGTTCTTCTGTTCCCAGGGCTGGATTGCACTGTTGGCTGAGGACTTGATGCGCCGGCTTGGTTACACGGTGCCGGGGGACATGGACCTGGGCTCGATTGATGACGGCGAGTTTATGGCACACCCGGACCTGAAGGTACGGCTGGCCAGGCAGCAATCTGACGACATGGGCTGCCAAGGCGCCAACCTGCTGATGGACCGCGTCGACAATCCGCATGGCCTGGCCACGCGGCTTCTGCTGAGGCCCGCGTTTAACTTCGCGGAAACGTGAGCGGCAGGTTGGCTGCGGCGCGTGCCTGCTAGGCGCCTGATTCGCCGCTTGCGGGCGCGGCGGGAGGCTGCGGTGGCGGCGTGGGAGACGCTGGCAGCGCGGGCGGGCCTGCCATGAGCGGGGCGGCGCCGGGAACGGGCGCGCCCATGGCCTGGAACATCCCGGCAACCTCGCGGGCCTCGCGGACAACCGAGCCGTCCGGTGCTTGATAGACGAAGTGGGCGGGGTCTATGACTGCGTCGAATTCGAGGCTCTTGAATGTCGTGGTGGCGGCGGCCTCCTCTGTTCCGGCAAAGTGGACCAGCATCATCAGCGCGCCGGTCTCCTTGTCGAAAGAGACCAGTTGCCACCCGGAAGCGGCAATGCCCGCCGCGTCTGGTGGCGCTTTGGCCTCGATCACGTAGGCGGGCCTGTCCTCACAGGTGGTTTCCGGCATGAGCCGGAGTGTCCATCCTTCCCGCAGGTAATGCGCAAGGGGATTGGGCCCGAAACTGCCCGGCAACTGGTACGCGCCCATTTCCTCGGGGGTTCCCCGGATAACAACCGTCGTCTGCGGCGCCGGCGAGAGGCCGGGCGCGGGCATGTTTATCGTGTTCTGGAGATATACCTCCTTGCCGTCGAACACATGCACCAGCTTGATGGATGCGCCCGGGGAAGGCACCGGCAGCGGAGGGGGCGCGCCGGGGGGCGCATCGTCGTCCATGCCCGGCATCTTGAAGCGCAACGTGATTTCGGCGCGATACAGGCCGGTTTCGCCCTGTTTCAAGTATTCGTAGACGCCTTGGCCCTCGATGCTGCCGCCTTGGGCGGGTCCCGCCATCAGGTTGGAGACCAGTTCGACCCTCGCGCGCAGCGCCGGCACTCGCGACCAGCGCGCGCTAATGTCTTCGATCACGGAAGCCAGCGCCGGGTCGAGTTCTGGCGCCGGGGACTCGGCGGAAGGCAGCGCCTTCCCGGACGGCGGCGCCGGGGCCTTCCCGGGCTCCGGGATTGAGGCCGCGCTCGGGGCCGGCGTCGGCTCCGGTTCTCTGCACGCGCCGAACGCCGCCGCCAGGATCACCGCCAGTCCGACCGCGACCTGATACCGCATGGCAACCGTCTCCCTCGCCTGCAATTGCATTGCCGGCGCATCCCCCTTGCGGGGCGCAGCTTGCGAAGAGCCGCGCCGCCGTGCACGCGCCCCGCATAACAGGGACGGGGCGGCGTTGGCAAACGCCGCCCACGGCCCATCCGCCACACTTCGCGTTATCCTTGTCTGATGCGGCTACTTGTGCACCACGATCGAACCGCCTCCCAGCACGGTTGTCGGGTCCGCATCCATGCTCGCGCCGAGCAGGTTGTCATAGACTATCGTTTCGACACCATCCTGCTCCGTGAAAATGCGAATGCGGAACGTATCCGGGCACCCGGCGTTCTTGAGGTCGCCGTCAATGGCGCTCAGGAAGAACTTGTAGCTTCCTGCGCCGTTGATAGTCCCGACGCCCTTGTACAACGCCTTTGCGCCCGCGATGACCAGCCACTCATAAGAACTTGAGTGGAAGTTCAGGTTGCCGGCTCTGAACTGGAATTCGGTCTGGCCTTCGGGCGTGTTCGCGCCCTTCTTGTACTTCGAGACAAACCCGAACGTGGCCTTGCCAGTGAGCTCCGGGTCCAGCGCGTACGCGCCCGGCGGCGAGCTAATCCAGCCGCCGCCCGTGACGAAGCCTCCGGACGGGTCATAGACCGGCAGAAACAGACTGACGGGCGCGCTGACGTTGCCCGCCGCATCCGTGCCGCGCACCGATACGGTCAGGATGGTCGAGGAAGAGACTCCCGCGACCGTCGCGGAGACGCCGGCCGACAGCGCAGGCGACCCGATGGGGTCCATCGGCAGCCACGTCGCGCCGCCGTCCAGGCTGTATTCCGCCGCGACGATGTTCGAGCAAAGGTCGGCGGCCGTAGCCGTGATAACGAACGGAGTATTCACCGCCACCGGATTCGGGGTGACCGCTTCATTCGCTACGACTGGCGGCGTCACGTCCACCACCGTCACGGTCACGGCGCATTGCGTGCTGTTCCCGTTGACATCCGTAGCCGTGATGGCAACCACCGTGTTGCCCAAGGGCGCTGCGGCGCCCGCGGCGGGCGATTGCGCAACGCCTGCAATGCCGCAGCTATCAGTGGCGACGGCCAGCGCCGCAAGGTCCGGAACAGGCGCCGTGCAGGAGTCGTCCGCGTCGAGCGTAACGTCTGCCGGGCACGTGAGTTCAGGCGCCACCGGGTCCACAACGGTAACCGTGGCGACGCAGGAAGCGGCGTTGCCGTTCACATCCACGACTGTCAAGGTGACGGCATTCGCCCCCACGTTGGCGCATGTGAATGTGGTCGGCGCGGCGCTTGCCGCGGCGATTCCGCATGCATCATTGCTGCCCGCGTCGATGTCCGCCGCCGTGATAGCGGCATCGCCGCTCGCATCAAGCTGCACCGTGATATCCCGGCACACCGCAACCGGCGCCGTCACATCCCTCACGGTCACAAGCGCGGATGCGGTGCTCACGTTCCCGCTTTGGTCGGTCACCGTCAATGTCACCGCATTTTGCCCGATATTCGCGCAGCCAAAGGAGCTCGGCGCGACGCTCATCGACGCTACCTCGCAATTGTCGCTGCTGCCGGCGTCCAAGTCCGAGGCCGTTATGAACGCCATGCCCGCGGGGTCAAGCGCCACCGTGATGTCTTGGGCCAGGGCCGCCGGCACAATGGTGTCCACAACCGTCACCACCGCGGCCGCAGTTGAAGCGTTTCCACTTTGGTCCGTTATGGTCAATGTGACCGGATTCGCGCCGATGTCCGCGCAGGAGAAAGTGTCCGGCGCGACATTCCGCGAGGCCACGGAGCAGTTGTCGCTGCTGCCGGCATCGATATCCGCAGCGACGATAGATGCCGCACCCGCGGTGTCCAGCGTCACCGTGATGTCTTGGGCCGAGGCCGCCGGCGCGATGGAGTCCTTCACGGTCACGACCGCTTCCGCGGAGGCTTCGTTACCGCTCGCGTCCGCGGCGGTCAGCACCACCGGATTCTCGCCCAGGTCTTCGCAGTCAAACGCATCCGGAGCGACGGAGAGCGACGCCACCTCGCAGTTGTCCGACGTGCCGCCGTCTACCTGGCCGGCCGTGACCGAGGCCGCGCCGTATTCGTCCAATTCGATGGTTGCGTTCTGTACCGTCATTTCCGGCGGCAAGGAATCCAGGACCGTCACCGTCGCCACGCAGGTGCTCATGTTCCCGCTCGTGTCCTGGACTGTGAGCGTGACGGCGTTCGCGCCCAGGTTGTCGCAAGTGAACGCATTCGGCGTGGCGTGTATCGACTCGATGGCGTAGTTGTCCGTGCTGCCGCCGTCTATGTCGTTCGCACTGATGGCCGCGGCGCCCGCACTGTCCAAGGCCGCCGTGTAATCCTTGCAGAACGCCTCCGGCGGCGTCGTGTCTTGCACGACGACCGTGCGGGTGACGGTAACCGCTTGATTGTTCGAGGAGTCGGCCACGTCATACGCTATCGTGTAAGCGCCCAACGTTGAAGCATCGACGTTGCCCGAGGCGGCGACCATGTGGCTGATATCGCCGTCGTAGTTGTCCATGGCTGTCGCGCCCGGGTCCACGAACGGCGTGTTCACTTCCTGTTCGAGCGGGTCGCTCCCGTTCAGGGTGATGACCGGAGGGGTGGTGTCAACGATGTGAACCCAGCGCAGCGCTTCCGTGGCCGGGTTCCCCGCCGCGTCCGAGACATTATAGGTAACGCCGTAGTTGCCCAGCACCGTGTTCACCACGTTGTTAGCCGCTGCAATCTGGCTGGTAAGGTCGCCGTCGCAGGCGTCCAGGGCCGAGGCGCCCGCATCGACGTACGGCGTATGCACTTCGAGCGTGATGTCCGTCGCGCCCGCCATGGTGATCACCGGCGGGACCGTGTCTTCGACCGTCGCAGTGACCAGGGTCTCGCTCTGCTGGCCGATGTATTGGTCGAACACCGTGACGCGCACCGTGTTCGAGCCGTACGCGCACGCAACGTTCAGGGACAGGTCCGCGGCCGTCGGGGGGCCGCTCGCCGCGACTTCGTCCGTCCGGACGAGAGTGCCGTTGACTTCCCATGCAACCGTCAGCGGGTCGCCATCCCCATCCTCCACGTGGACGCTCACCTCGGCTTCCGCGCCTGAGGGTCCGGCGCACTCCACGGTTACGGAAGGCTCCGCTGAGGTTATGGTGGGCTTTGCATCGGCGATTCCCGTCAGTCCAACGGCCACAACGGGTTCGTTCAGGGCGTTAGATACGACCGTCAGGTCCGCATATTTTTCTCCGGAGGGCTGCGGGTCGAACGCGATATCCACTACGCCCGCTTGGCCGGGCGCCATGGGATTGGTCCACGAGTAGCCTTGGATGGAGAAATTCGCGGCATCCGGGCCTGTCACATCGACGCTCGAGAAAAGGAGGTCTCGCGTTCCGGTGTTCTCGAGCGTGATTCGCTGGGCAGCGGTGAGTCCGCTTCCCGTTTCATGAATGCCGAAATTGAGCGGTCCTCCCGTGACGGAGATTTGGGGGCCCACGTCAAGCCGGAACGTCACACTTGCGGTCATGTCTACCGGCACAAGGATCGTCCACACTTGGCCCGGAGCCAGGAAGCCCACGTCAATTGGCGCATACCCATCGACGGTCACCGTGACCATCGCCGCCGTGTCGACGATGCTCGTGTTCACCAGGAAGACCTGGTCGAAACTCTCAAAATCGCCCGTAAGGCGCACCATCTCGACTAGTTGCGGGGATGCGACGCCCGCCAACTCGAGGTCTACCCGCTCCTTATTCCAATAGTCCGGAAGTGTGTAGCCCGCCGTGGCGGGACCGCCCTCCAGCGTGGGAATCAAAGGCGTGTAGAAAGCGGGGTCATACAAGCTCGGCCCCGTGAGTACGTTGTCGTTATATGCAGTTCCCGCAAGTATATCGTCGTTGAAGGACGGCGTACTTGCGGCTTGCTTCGCCGTTGTCATGTTGGAAATCAGCGTGAAGCGGCCCAGATAGTTGCCGTTTGTGTCCGGCGTGTGGTTATTGCAGTAAACGACAGCGCCAGATGCTTCGACGATCGAACCGTGCAGCTTGACCATGCCGGGCGTTGCCCTGCCGCCTGCGCCCCCTGCGCCGCCTGCCCCGCCGCTGCCGCCCGTGCCGCCCCAGCCTGCGCCGCCGCCCCAGCCGCCGGAACCGCCATAGCCGCCGCAAACGCCCCAGCACGCAGGACCCGCACCGTCCGTGCGCCCATTGCCGGTCCAGCCGCTGGGTCCGCTCCCGCCACCCCCGCCGGAGCCCGCGTTACCACTCAAGCCGCCCGCGGCCGCCGTTGCGGAAATGTCCAGCGCCGCGCCCGGTTCCAGTTCAAGCAAACCGCGCGCGGACAAGATAATCGCGCCACCGCCGTATCCGCCCGCGCCGCCTGCGCCGCCCCAGCCGCCGTCGCCGCCGTTGCCACCCCAGCCGCCGGTTGCCCCTTGCCCGCCGTTGCCGCCTGCGCCGCCCCAGCCCACCAGGGTCCAGCCCAACCACCAGATGTAAGCC
>JAGMZX010000189.1 GCA_018005585.1 Candidatus Hydrogenedentota bacterium
ACGACGCGGCCCGCCCGTCTCAACTGGTGCTTCCGGTTGTGTCCGCCGATTGACCGGTGGCGGCGCGCGGGGAAGTGGGCGCGCTGGGCGCGCATTGGTATACTGCATTTTCTTGTGGTTGGAGTCTTGGGAAACTGGAATGATGAAGCGGAAGACGAAAGCGTTCTTGTGGTTGAGCTTCGTACTGACGTGGGCCGTTGTCGCATTCGTGACTCTTGAAGTCTATGAGGCGTACCGGCTGCGCCGGCTTGACGCGCGTATGGCCGCCCTTGCGGGGCAGAACGAGGCCAGGAAGCAGGAACTGGAGCGAGCCGTCATCCGGCGCTATGGCTTGGAGCCACCGGACGTTGGGACCGATATCCGGGAGCGCGCCACGTACGCGGGTCTCGATGTCGAAGCGCGCGACGCCTTCGCGGCGCGGCGCGGCGAACTGGTCCTGACCGTGGACGGTTCGGGCACGATACGCGAAACGCATTGCGCGCCGGGTCACGAAACGCTGGCGGCCTTGGCCCGGCAGGTTCAGCCGGGCTCGGCGGTCTATGCGCTGTTGAACGATGCGGAGGCCGCGGATGCTCGAATTGCCGTCGCGGAGGCGCTGCGCAGCGGAAACACGTTTCCCCGTGAGTACGAGATTCCAGAGGGGGACGTGTCCGGGTATGTAGCCCAGTTCTACTTCGTGCCGGAGCCGGGGCAGGGGCAGGTCCATATCTTCCTTCGGGACAGCATGTGGGGAAAGCTATGGGTGAGGTTCCGCAAGAATGTCTATCAGAACGATGCCTACGAGTTCCGCACGAACAGTTTCGGATTTCGCGACCGCGAAATCGTTGTTCCCAAACCCGATGGCGTGGTTCGTATTGTCTGTATCGGCGGTTCGACGACGGCGGAAGGGCCTACGAACGACCTGACCTATCCCAAGATGGTAGAAGCGAAACTCCGGGCCGCCTTTGCGACGGACAGGATTGAAGTAATCAACGCAGGTGTATTCGCATCGTGGACTGATCTTGACTATCACCGGCTCGACGAGTATCTCGCGCTGGAGCCGGACTTGCTTGTCCACTACAACTTTGTGAACGACATCACCAATTTCTTCCCGGGTTACCTGAGGGAACGCGAGCATTCAAGCGCATTGGAACGCTGCAATGTCCTGGTCAAACGGTCGCGCGTCCTCTACCGGTACTGCAATGATTGGTTCTTCCCTCCGTCAAGCGAATTGCGCGACTGGATTGGGAAGCATGTGCTCATCAACCTCGAGTTGCTGGAAAAAGACGCCAGGGCCCGAGGCGTCGGTCTCGCGGTCTGCAGTTTCGCGGCCCCGGACGTGGCGCATCTTCCGCGTATGGAACGGGATTTCTTCGAGTGGCGGATCAGCTTCATGCTGTGGGGACGCATGATGCACATCGAGCAATACTGCGGCATGGTAGCGATGTACAACGAGCTTTTGAAGGCGCTATGCGCGGAACGCGGCTTGACCTATATTCCCGTCGCGGAGGGTCTGCGCGGCGGCATGGATAGTTTCACCGATATTTGCCATATGAACCTTGCGGCGATGGATCGGAAGGCGGGAATTGTCGCGGATGCGCTGCGGGACTACGTTGCGGAACGGCTCGGTGCGGGCGCCGCGCCGGAGCCGGCATTCTGACCCGGCCAGTTTTCCGGGGGAACCTGCGCGGGTTCGATCCCGTGGATTTCCGTTCGCGTGCGGGAGGGAGGGTCTGGAACGGCTCCGGTCAGGGGCGGGCTGATGTATACGTAGAGGTTGAGCGTGCCCAGAAAGGCCGTGCGTGAGTAGGGCGTGCCGCGGCGCCTGAACATTTCTTCGGCGTGCTTGCGGACAGGTTCCTGGCCGGGATCGCTATTCGTAACGACCCAGACGCGTTGTTCTTGGTCAAGGGCCGTCTCCAGTTCTTGCCAGGTCTGGCCCTCGTTCTGGTTCCAGCGCACCGGATGTGCCCCGGCGCCCATATTAAAGACCAGCACACGCCACAGGCTCCAGTCGAAGGCCACGATTGCGTCGTGCGCCTGCGCCTCGCGTGCAATCAGTTGTGCCACGCCCATGTAGTCCGTGCGCATGGGCAGGAATGCTGCCAGCAGGGTCTGTCCGCTCAAGAAGCAACACAGCGCGGCGGCGTAGAGGACGCGGAGAAACGCGGGGCGCAGGCGCGAAGCGGCGATGCCCGCAAGCAAGTACAACGCGGGGAAACTGTAAATGAAATAGCGTTCTTGAAAGGCGAGCGGCTCACGGAATCGCGCAAACAGGAACAAGATGCACGCAGGCACGCCGAGCCACAGGAAGAGGTAGAGATGCGGCCATAGCGCGGTCTGAGGCCGCCGTTCAAGCTTCCTTCCGTCCACAGCGGAGCGGGAAGGACACACTGTAAACCCTGCATGCGACCGTGCGAACCGGTCGCGGACAAACCACCAGGCCGCAAAGGCGACGCCCGTCACATAGAGGTAGCCAAGGAGGTCCGTCATGGTGAACAGGCGTTCAAGCAGCAGCCGCGTCCACTCGGGCAGGGTGACCTCCACCGTCTTGTCGGGGAAACCGCGAGTCCAGAAGATATACGTGGGGTCCGCTTCGAACAGTTTTTCATACAATTGCCTGAGAGGCACGGCCCGCTCGGTGGCGAAGATTTCCAGAGGCAGCGGAAATACCCACCATGCGATCAGCAGGAAGACCAGCGCATGCCACGCTGACCACGCGGCGAATACGAGCAGAGCAACGCGTTTTTCCTGGCCGTGTGCAGCCAGAGCACTGCCCAGGAGCACAATTGCCTGAGGCGCGGCGAACAGGACGCCGAACAGATGGGTGCCCATCAGGAGGGCGTTGACGAGGCCGCACGCGATCAGCCACCGGTGCCTGCTCCAGCGCGTGTGGGGCGCAAGTCCGTTTCCGTCCGTGTCCGTCGGTGCTTCCTGAAGATGCCGAATCAGCAGCCATGACGAAGCGGCTCCCAGCAGCGTGAGAAGCGGGTAGGGCCGGATGAATTGGTCATGATGGATCATGTGGGGCGACAAGGCGTACAGGGCTCCCGCGACGATGCCCGCCGCACGCCCCTGCAGTTGTCTTCCCAACGCGTAGATGAGGCATAACGTTGCCGCGCCAAAGAGCAACGACAGCGCACGCAGGGCGAGAAACCCGGAGCCGAACACGTGAGCCCAGTAGTACTCCATGGTGAAGTACACGGGTACCATTTCAAAATTCTCGGGCCGCTGGTCACGGATGAACTGCGTGAGCGTCGGCGCGTTCAGATACGCGGCGCTGTAGTATTCGTCAAGCCAGACCGACTCGTGCGGCAGATTGTGGCATCGCAGGAACAACGCAAGAAACAGCAGAACGCCAAGGTCGAGAAGGACGCGCAGCCGCGGGTTTTTCGCCCGAACAGGACGTTCGGACTGGCCCCCCGACGCTTCCGTCTCAGCAGGAACGTTCGTCACGGGGCAAGCCCGGCAACCCACGCCGTACCGCGCCGGAACAGTTCCGCCACGGATGGATTGGACAACGCCGCCGCGTCATGGCCCAGCGGACTGTGAAACACGCGGCCCTTGCCGTACGTGAACACGAACGCCATCGGATAGTCCTTGCCGTCGACGACGGACCGCGACGACGCCAGGATGCTGATGGGCCGGTCGCCCGTCAGGCACGTGTACAACTCGTCCGTTGTCTCGAACGATTTCAGTCCCTTGGTTACGGGATGCTCTTGGTCCACGATATCGACGAGGAACATGCCGAAGGGATCGTGGCCGCGCAGCTGGGGGTCCCAGACGCGCCCGGCGAGGTCGGCAAATTCCGGCCATGCCTGAAAGGCGCCGCAAGCGAAATGGACAAGGCACAGGCCTTTGCCGCCCTCGACAAACCGCTTCAGGTTGGCCCGGGCTTCCTCACCGGGGTCCGGCTGTTCCCAGTTCATAAAATGCAGGACCACGGCGTCGAACTGGTGCAACTCGGAGGAGGCCAGGAACGCGGGGTCTTCCGTTACCTCCACGGAGAGGCGCGTGTCGGCCGCGATATCCTTTTGAAGCACCGGCGCCGTTTCGCGCCAGAGATGACCTGGATAGTCGATGCCTGTCACGATGAGGACGCGTTTCTTCCCGTCCGCTGCGGGCGGCGCCGCGGCTTGCGACGGCGCCTGCGGGCCGGGATTGACGGCGGGCTGAATGACGTCTCCCGTGTTGGCGGGCGCCTGTGCGGCCGGTGAAAACATCAGCAGGCACGCGAGTGCGAACGCCAGGACAGAACATGCGCGTCTGGTTAGGTGCATTGTCAATAACATCGTCTTGACCCTCATGTATCTTGTGCATGCGTCGCGGGGCGCATGTCCTCAATGTCCAGACAAGGCCTTGGTGCGAAAAGGCAACGGGCGGTTACCGGAAATCTTCGGCATGTTCTACCACGTACGTGCGCAGTTTTCGCATTACGTCTTTCTCGATTTGCCGTATGCGCTCGCGCGTGAGTTTGAATCGTTTCCCCGTTTCCTCGAGTGTGTGCGCCTTGCCGTCCATCAGGCCGTACCGGAACCGGATGATGTTTTCCTCCCGCTCCGTGAGCTGTCCCATCAATGCTTCCATCTGCTGGTCCAATTCGATTTGCTCGATGGCCTTGTCGTAAAGGTGTGGCTCGATGCTTTCCGGGATAGCGCACTCTTCGCCGTCCGTGCTTTCCATCTTTTCCAGCGGCGTAACCGCGGTGACGAACTCCTGAAGCCGCTGAGCTTCGGCCAGCTTGATGCCCATTTCCTCGGCAACCTCCTGCGGCGAAGGGGTCTTGCCGGACCTGATATAGAGTTCCTCGGCCACCTTTTTGTAGCGGGCGATGTTATCGGTGATGTAGACGGGGATGCGCACGGTGCGCCCCTGATTCGAAAGCGAACGCGTGACCGCTTGGCGTATCCACCACGTGGCGTACGTCGAAAACTTGCAGCCGCGCTCCGGGTCATAGCGGTCGACCGCCTTCATCAGGCCCAGATTGCCTTCCTCGATCAAGTCCTGGAGCGGCAGGCCGTAATAGAGGTACTTCTTGGCGATACTCACGACGAGACGCAGGTTCGAGACGATCAGTTTGCGCCGCGCCGCGCCGTTGTTCTGTTTGGCAAGCCGGGCGAGACGTATCTCCTCTGCAGGAGATAACAACGGGATCTTCGATATCTCCGCCAGGTACGTGCTGAGCCCGTTTTCGCGCAAATCGCTCATCGTTCCACCTCACCAAACAAACCCAATCAGAACTGTCGGACATTAGGCTACATGTCCCGCGCGAGCAATACAAGTTCGGCCTTGCGAGCGATTCACGCCCCGCATGTTTCCGGGGTTTCAGCGTTTGACTTGCCGTGCGTGCCGCCGCCAGAATCGGCGCCATGCAAGACGAACACGAACGTTATATGCGGTCCGCCATACAGGAGGCTGAACGGGCCCGCGACGCGGGCGAAGTGCCCGTCGGCTGCGTGGTAGTGCACGAAGGCCGGATTATCGGCAAAGGCTACAACCAGCGCGAGACACTGCAGGACCCCACGGCCCACGCCGAAATTATCGCGATAACCGCCGCGGCGGGCGCGCTCGGCAGTTGGCGGCTGGAGGGCGCGCGCCTGTACGTGACGCTCGAGCCCTGCCCCATGTGTGCCGGGGCCATTATCCTGGCCCGCGTCGCCGAGGTGCATTTTGGAGCGTTAGACCCAAAGGCCGGCTGCGCCAGCTCGCTGATGAATCTGCTGGAAGACGCGCGGTTCAACCATCAACCCGCCGTGTTCGCCGGACTGCTGGCCGAGGAGTGCGGCAGCCTGCTGACGTCGTTCTTCCAGGACCTGCGCGCCCAAGGCCGCCGCGAAAACAACGGCCACTGAACCGGGCTTTGCCCGTCTGCTATAATCCGTCGTCCCGTCCCGGTACGCAAAGGAAGCAGCGCATGAGTGACATATTGCAGCAACTAATCGAAATGTCCCGGTACCTGGGCGACCCGTCGCGCCAGTACGCAATCCTCGGCGAAGGCAACACGTCCGCCAAAATCGATGATGACACGTTCTACGTCAAGGCGTCCGGCACGACGCTTGCCACGATGACCGGGCCGGATTTCCTGCCCGTGTCCCTCTCGAAGGCGACGGCAATCCTCGACGATCCCAATGCCACCGACGCCGATGTCGACCAGGTTTTGCGCGCGGCAGTCGTCACGCCTGGCGAGAAGCGCAAGCCCTCCGTCGAAACGATGCTGCACGCACTGCTGCTGAAGTATCCCGAATACCGGTTCATCGGCCACACGCACCCCGTGGCCACGAACGGCATTCTCTGCTCCGTTAATGCCGAAGCTGCCGTGGCGGGGCGCCTCTGCCCGGATCACATCGTCGTAATGGGGCACAAGTCGGTGTTCGTGCCCTACGTAGACCCCGGTCTGGTGCTTGCGCGCGAGGTGCGCGCGCGGCTCGACCGGTTCATCGCGGAGGAGGGCGTGATGCCGAAGTGCATTATGCTGCAGAATCACGGTCTCTTCGCGCTGGCCGATTCCGCGCGTAAAGTCATGAACATCACCGACATGGCGGAAAAGATGTCCCGGATTCTGCTCGGCGTCTACGCCGCAGGCGGGCCGCGGTTCATGTCCGGCCACGATGTGCGCCGGATCGATACGCGGCCCGATGAGCATTACCGCCAGCGGTTGCTTGCGGGGAACCCGTGAGACCTCGCGCCATCGTCTGTGGACCCCCGAAGGAGGATGCCTGTGAGCAAGCTCGAAACCTATCGCAACGTTGACGCACCGCTGCCGAGCCAGTACCGCGCGTGGCAAGTGTTCGGGGCGGGCCTTGAAAACGTCGGGCGCAATGGCAAGCCTGTCACACTCGAATTGCGCCCGCCTGCCGACAACGAGGTGTTGCTGCGCGTGGATGCGCTGGGCCTGTGTTTATCCGACATGAAGATCATCGCACAGGGCGGCAACCACCCCCGGCTGCGCGGCCGCGATCTTGCGAACGACCCGACCGTGCTCGGGCACGAATGCGCGGCGACCGTGGTCAAGGTGGGCCGGCAGTGGCAGGACATGTTCAAGCCCGGCGACCGCTTCATCGTTCAGGCGGACATCTACTACAAGGGCGTAGGCTACGCCTTCGGCTACATGATTCCCGGCGGCCTCGCCGAGTACACCTATCTCGACGAGCGCGCCCTGTCCGGGGATGAGGGGTGTTACCTGCTGCCGGTGCGTCCGGACACCGGGTACAGCCAAGCCGCCCTTGCCGAACCCTGGGCCTGCGTCGAAATGTCGTACTGTCTCGAAGACCGCCTGGAGCCCGTGGGCGATGCACCGCTCGTCGTGGTCGAGTCGCTCGACGACTCGTGCATGGCGCGTTTTCCGAACGTGGTGCACCTGCAGCCCGGCTTGGAGGGCATGGACGCGCTCGGAGACCGCGTTTTCGGTGACATTATCATCCGCTATCCCACGCCGGAGATCGTCAATGTCCTCGCGCCGCGCTTGAGCAGGAACGGAAACATGTGGCTTGTCGGCAAACCCGCGGCCGCGGGACCCGTGGCGCTCGATGTGGGCGGCATTCATTACGAAAACAGGCGCTTCTTCGGAGGCGGGGAAAATCTCGCGGCCGTCGCCGAGGCAAACCGGCGCAATGACCTGCTGCCTGCTGGGAACGCCCTTTTTATCGGCGCCGGCGGGCCCATGGGCCAGATGCATGTCCAGCGCGCCGTCGAAAAGGCCGACGGACCGAAGCTCATCGTCGTGACCGACCTCGATCGCGGCCGACTGGACCACATCGTGCGGCGATTTGGCGGCTTGGCCCAAGCCAGGGGCGTCGACTTTGTCACGCTGGCCGCGGGCGAGTTTCCGTCGCCACAAGCCATGAACGGCCGTATCCGCGAGCTTGCCCCGGGCGGCTACAACGATATCGTCGTGCTCGCGCCCGTGCCCGCGCTCGTCGAGCAATCGGTCGCCATGGCCGCCGACAACGCCCTCGTCAACCTGTTTGCTGGGTTGAGCATCGGGACGATGGCGAAAATACCGCTGGAGGCATTGTGCCGGGGCGTGAAGCTGATCGGGTGCAGCGGAAGCCGCATCCGCGACCTTCGCAAGGTTCTGCATCTCGTCGAAAGCGGAGACCTGGACACCAACCGCAGCGTGGCCGCAATTGGGGGTTTGGACGCGGCGCATGCGGGCCTGAAGGCGGTCAAGGAGGCGCGCTTTCCAGGAAAAACCGTCATATACACACAAATACCGTCATTTCCGCTTGTCGCGCTGGAAGATTTGGCTCAGTTGCTGCCGCATGTCGCCGCCAAGCTGAGCCCCGAAGGCGCGTGGACCCGGGCGGCTGAAGAGGCCCTGTTGGAGCATTTTCTGACATGAAACGACTTGAGAACAAGAAAGCTATTGTCACTGGCGCGGGACAAGGACTTGGCGCGGCTATTCTGGAACGGCTTGCGCAGGAAGGGTGTGATGTGGCCGGTTGGGACATTAACCTGGAGCAGATGCAGGCCAAGGCTGCGGAAGCGGCCGGGGAAACGGGGCGGCGGGTCATGGCGTTGCGCGCGGACGTGACCGATGCGGCGGCGGTGCGCGTTTCGGTCGAAGAATCGGTGGCGTTTCTCGGTGGCCTGGATGTCTTGGTGAGCAATGCCGGTATTCTCGTCGCGGGTGATTCGCTTGAGTTTGATGCCGCGAAATGGCGCAAAGTCATCGACGTCAATCTGACGGGCTATTTCCTGTGCGCGCGGGAAGCGGCGCGCGTGATGCTGCCGCGGCGCAGCGGCTCGATCATCCAGACCAATTCGAAGTCGGGCAAGAAGGGCAGTTTCAAGAACAGCGCCTATGCGGCGTCCAAATTCGGCAGCATCGGCGTGACGCAGAGCCTTGCGCTGGAATTCGCCGAACAGGGCGTGCGCGTCAACGCCGTCTGTCCCGGCAATCTGCTCGACTCGCCGCTTTGGACCGAGAGCCTCTTCAAGCAATATGCGCGGACCCAAGGCATCACCGAGGAAGAGGTGCGCAAGAAATACATCGACCAGGTGCCGATGAAACGCCCGTGTGCCTACCGGGACGTCTGCAACGTTGTAGTGTTCCTCGCGAGCGATGAATCCGCCTATATGACAGGCCAGGCCATCAACGTAACCGGCGGCCAAGAGATGCGGTGACCACGGACGCCCCACCGGTCCCGGAGGATGCCGTTCGGTCTGTTCTGCTTGCGGCTCCTGAGTTCAACACCTCTCTGAAATTTCGTCGTAAGTCCTTATTTTATAAGGGGCCGATTTCTGATTTGGGTGTCCCGAGTGTAAGCTGGCCCCATGTTCGTGCGCAAAAAGCCCAATCCGTCG
>JAGMZX010000190.1 GCA_018005585.1 Candidatus Hydrogenedentota bacterium
CTAGCGAAGTGCGGGAACAAGCCATGGACACCATCGCGGGAAGCAAGGCGGCGTGGGTGGCGGAGGCGCTGCGGCAATTCGAGCGCCCGTTGCTCCGCTACGCGGCCGGGATTACCGGCGACGCGGAACTGGCGCGGGACATCGTGCAGGAGACCTTTCTCAAGCTCTGCACGGCGGACCGAGCGAAGGTGGACGGACACCTCGCCGCCTGGCTCCACACGGTGGTGCGCAACCACGCACTCAACGTGCGCAAGAAGGAATCGCGTATGGCGCCCCTGCTCGACGAGCACGCGGCCACGCTGGCCAACGGCGGTTCCGGACCCGGCGCCGAGGCGGACCGCAACGAAACGCATCGCCTCATCGCCGACACGATCCGCGAACTGCCTGCCGACCAGCAGGAAGCCTGCCGCCTCAAATTTCATAACGGATTGACCTACCGCGAAATCAGCGAGGTCATGGGCGTGTCCCTCGGGACCGTCTCGAACCTGGTCGCCGGCGCGCTCGACGTGCTGCGCCGCCGATTGCGGACCGAACGCGACCCGGTCCGGGAGAATTGAACCATGAGCAACAAGATCGATAACGAAAAACTGACCGCATTCATCCTCGGGGAATTGGACGAGACCCGCCTGAATGAAATTGCCCAAAAGGTGCATTCGGGTCCGGAACTCGAACGTCTTGCGCAGGAACTCCGCGAAGTCGCGAGCCTGACCCGGGAAGTCTACGCATCGGAACCGGACCTGCAACTTGATGCCACACAGCGGGAGCAGGTCATGCAGGAAGCTGTGGTGGAGCCGATGAAAGCCAAGCCGCGACGCGCAAGGACCAAGAGACAGCGTTCCGGCTGGTCATTTTGGGCAATTCGCCTCCTACCGGCGACTGCATTGATGGCGCTTCTTGTTGTAGTCCTCTTGCCGACTCTCGTCCGTCCTTTCGAATCACCCAGGCGTGGTACGCCGACCAGCTTCAAGGCTGAGCAACGTCTCTTGAGACAGATGGAATTTGAGTGTGAAATACGCTCACAACGTGTGGAACAACTGAGGAACCTCGCGAATGTTCCGGAAGCGGGAATAACGCTGAGTCTGCAGCCGGTCAGAGTCGGAGGCGAAATCAGAATAAGAGGTGATTTCTACGATGTGGATATAAACGGCACGGGTGAACGGGAGCATATTCCTTTCTACGTACGGCCGGATGGGATGGCAGTCGAGCTTAATCCCTATAACGACCCATCCCAAAACTACTGGCCGGGCCACAACACGGAGGCGTACGCGAACATTGTTGAGAACCCGTTCACACGCGCGACGGACGAGCCGCTGTCGACGTTCTCGATCGACGTGGACACGGCGTCGTACAGCAATGTGCGGCGCTTCCTTGAACAGGGGACGCTACCGCCGCCAGACGCGGTGCGCATCGAGGAACTGGTCAATTATTTCGACTACGCGTACGCGCCGCCGGAGGACCGGTCGAAGCCGTTTGCCGCGCATGTGACGGTAGCGGGCTGCCCGTGGAACGCGGAGCACCGGCTTGTGCGCATCGGGCTGAAGGGCTGGGAAATGGCGAAGACAGAGCGTCCCGCGAGCAACCTGGTGTTCCTGATCGACGTATCGGGGTCGATGCAGCCGGAGAACAAGCTGCCGCTCGTGCGGCAGGCGCTGCGCCTGCTCGCGCATCAACTCGACGAGCACGACCGCGTGGCGATGGTCGTCTACGCGGGCAGTTCCGGGCTGGTGCTGCCGTCGACGCCGGGCAACGAACGCGAGACGATCCTCGACGCCATCGACCGGCTCGATGCGGGCGGCTCGACAAACGGCGGCGCGGGCATCCAGCTTGCCTACCGGATCGCGGTCGAAAACTTCCTCAAAGGCGGCGCAAACCGCGTCATCCTCGCGACCGACGGCGATTTCAACGTCGGTATTACGAACGAGGGTGATCTGACGCGGCTCATTGAGGAAAAGGCGAAGTCCGGCGTGTTCCTGACGGTGCTCGGGTTCGGCCTGGGCAACCTGAAAGACGCGACGATGGAGCATCTGGCCGACAAGGGCAACGGCAACTACGCGTATATCGACACGTTGAACGAGGCGCGCAAGGTGCTCGTCGAGCAGATGAGCGGGACGCTCGTGACCATTGCGAAGGACGTGAAAATCCAGGTCGAGTTCAACCCGGCGCAGGTGGGCGCGTACCGGCTCATCGGCTACGAGAACCGCGTGCTCGCGGCGCGCGATTTCAACGACGACACGAAGGACGCGGGCGAAATCGGCGCGGGGCACGCCGTCACGGCGCTGTATGAGATCGTGCCCGCGGGCACGCCCGCGGATACGGCGCCGGTGGACCCGCTGCGCTATCAGCAGACGCCGGGGCTCAGCGATGCGGCCGCGAGCGGCGAGTTGATGACGTTGAAACTGCGCTATAAGGCGCCCGACGGCGATACCAGCGAGTTGTTGACGTTTCCCGTGAACGACACCGGGGTCGAATGGGAACTGGCCGATCCGGACTTCAAGTTCGCCGCATCGGTCGCGAGTTTTGGCATGCTGCTGCGTAGTTCGGCTCACAAAGGCAGCGCGACCTTCGACACCGTCCGCGCATGGGCCGAATCCGGCCTCGGCGGCGACCCGAGCGGCTACCGCACCGAGTTCCTCGAACTTGTGGGCAAGGCGAAGGGAATCACTGGAGAGTGAGACCGGCGGGGACTCGTGACCCCGCCCTGAATTCTCCGCACTTTCTCCCTCGTAGGGGCCAGGCATGCCTCGCCCCTACACCGGCTGCAACCGGTCCGCCGCCCTGACGGTCTTATTCCCGTACATTGCTGGTTGGCGCCGGGCACATCGCCGCCAGATGGGCCGCACCTCTGAGGAATAGCCGGAATTGCGAAAGAAACTGCTGCTGGGTTGCGGCGCGTTTATCGCGCTGGTGCTGCTGACTCTCGCCGTCTTCGTGTACCTGCTGGTACATCGCGCGGACGGAGACTATTTTGACTCGAACGGTGCGCGCATCTTCTACACAGATGAGGGCGCGGGCGAACCGGTCATCCTGATCCACGGCATCGGCGTGAACGCGGACTGGAATTGGCGGCGGACGGGCGTGACACGCGCATTGGCGAAGCACTTCCGCGTCATCGCGTTCGACTTGCGCGGCCACGGGCTCAGCGACAAGCCCGCGGACCCGGAAAGGTACGGCGTTGAGATGGTCGAGGACGTCGTGCGGCTTATGGACCATCTTGGTATCGGGAAGGCGCACGTGGCCGGGTATTCGTTGGGCGGGTTTCTCCTGCAGCGCCTGCTCGTGCTGCACCCCGACCGTATACAGAGCGCTGCCATCTGCGCGGCGGGGTGGAAAAACCCCGAAGACCCGACGCCCATCCCGAGTCCGTATCGCTCGCCCGAGGAACAACCCAAACCGCGGGCGCTGCAGGCGGCGCTGTTCCCGATGGACAATTCCAAGTCCCTGTTCCATTTTGTCCGGAACTGGATCGGCGACCGGTTCCTGAGCCAGCCCGTGAAGAAGGCCCTGAAAGCAACCTATCCGGAACTGGCCGTGCTGCAACCGGACCTGGAAGCGATCCACACGCCCACCATGTGCATCATCGGCGACCGCGACGGGTTCCGCTATCTCGCGGAGGACCTGCGCCGGCACCTGCCCGGTGTTGAGTTTGTCGAGGTGCCTGGCGCAAACCATTTCACTCTGCCGTTCTATCCGTCGTTCAAGCGCAACCTCGTCCGGTTCCTGACCGCGCACGCAATGTCCGGCGAGACCGCGCAGCCGGACTCCGCGGCGGCGGGCGCGGGCACGGCGCTCAAGGTGCTCACGTGGAACATTCAAATGCTGCCCGCCGCGTTTTCGCAAATGGACCGGCGGCTCGACAAGATGCAGGCCGAGCGCGCGCCATGGATTATTGACCACCTGAACCAGAGCGACTACGACGTGGTGTGTCTGCAGGAAGTGCTCGATGTCGCGATGCAGCGGAAACTCGAGGCGGGCCTGAAGGAGCAGTATCCGTATGAAGTGCCGCCGCAGTACGCGGCCGACGGTCGCGCATTCAGCAACGGGGTGCTCTTCATGAGCCGCGTACCCATCCGGTACGTGGCGCATGTGGTCTTCGACGACCTCTCGCGCATCGAGGTGTTCACGTCGAAGGGCTGCTGCCTGGTCGAGGGCGAGAAGGACGGCATGCCCTTCCAGCTCGCGGGCACGCATTTCCCCACGGGCAGGCAGGCGATCAAGGACAAGGCCGTCGCCGCGATTGCGGAGCGCCTGCTCGCGCCGCACCGGCGCCCGGGCGTGCCGCAGATTCTGCTCGGCGACTTCAACACGGATAAGGGCTCGCCCGAATACGATGCGCTGCTCCGCCTCACCGAAACGGCGGATTTTCCCGTGGACGACCCGCGCCCGTATAGCTCCGACAGCCGGAACAGTTGGAAGACGGGCAAGCCGAACAAGCTGAACCTGATCGACCACGTCCTGTTGAATCCCTGCGGCACGGCATCGGCTTTCATGCGCGTGACCATCCAGCGCCCAACCCGCGAATACGAAGGCCGGACCATCGACCTTGCGGACCACTACGGCGTGGCCGCGGAATTGACGCTCATGGGCGGCGGATTCGGGCAGTAACCCGCCCGGTCAGAAAAGCGGGAGCAAGCTGCGGCAGCTTGAGGCATTCGGCCAGCGAATATTCGCGAACGCGTGCGCAACCCTCTTATGCTGGAAAGAATTACAGGGAGGAAAGGTGCCATGAAAGGCAAGATCGGGACGTATCATCGCGGCTCGCTGCAGAGTCCGGGGAAAAGGACAGGCCGGCGCATATCGTGCGGGCTTGCGTTTGCGTTCTGCGTCGCGGCGGCATCCGCATGGGCCGCCGAGGCGTACACGCTCGCGCAGGGCGGCTGGACACTTGAAGTCTCACGGGACGGACGGGTCGTGCGCTGCAGGGACGCAGCCGGACGCGACCTCGCCACGGGCTTGGATATCCTGAGGGCCGGTGTGGACGCCGCCGTCGATGAAGGGGTGTGGCATGCCGCGGATAGCCCGCTGGCGGCATGCGCCAAGCCCGATCGGGTGGAGAACCACGGAGACACGGTCGTCTTTGAATACGACCTGACCGCATTTTGCCCGCTGCTGGTGCATTACGAGGTGTCTTTCGTTTCCGCGGGCGGATTTCCGTGCGTCCGGCGCAGGGTGACGCTAGAACCCGCCGCGCCGCCCTTGAACCAGGACATCGCGCTGTCCGTGGGCATCCCGCTTGCCATCCAGGGTGCGGCGCCCCGTGTATTTGTGCCGCGGCAGGACGGCATCGGCGAGACGACCGGCCTGAACGGCGACCTGTGCTGGACATGGCCCCTGGACGGCGGCGGCCACACCTTCGGACGGCCCGCGCAGCACCTGGCGCTCCCGATGCTGAGTGTGGCGGACAACGACGAGTCCATCCGGCTGACGCATATCGCCGACCCGTATTTCACTTCCAGCTTTCGCTTGACGCAGGACGGGCGGCATTCCTGCGATTGTGTCTTCAACGGAGGCGCAGTCGCCTTGAATGGCCCCGTGACACGGTCGTTCTGGACCGTTATCCATTCGGGGCCGCCAAGACAGGCTGTAGAGGCGTGGTATGCCACGGCGCTCGCGGACGTGCCGCCGGGGCCCGAGTGGCTGCATGATGTCGCTTGGCAGCACTACGACTATCTCAGTCACGGTGGCAAAGGCTGGTTCGCGGACATCGACGCGGTCGCGCAGCGGGTGCCTGCCGCGGACCGGTCCAAGGTCATCTTTACGCTCCACGGCTGGTACGACATGCTGGGCCGCTACACGTTTGACGCAGGGACGGGGTTGCTCGACGACGCATGGACTGCGTTCCCGAACGCGGCCGCCGTGAAGGACAGAGGGTTCGCGACGTCCGAGGCCGTGCCTCTGACCAAGACGGCGATGCACCAGCGCATCCGCTACGCGAAAGACCGTGGGTTCCGCGTGGCGCTGTATTTTGCCGACGGACTTACGGCGTGTGAGGGCGCGGGCTTGTTTGATGAAGCGAAACTGGTCCGCTGGGGCGGCTGGGCCGGCCCCGACACGGTCGGACGGCCCTACATGCAGAATCCGGCGCATCCGGCCGTTTTTGACTGGTATTGCGTCTACTTGAAGGCGCTATTGGCAGAGTACGGGCAGGAGATCGACGCGCTGGTCTGGGACGAAACGTTCATGATCCGCGCGGGCATGACCGCGCCGCCGTCCGCCCCGGAACCGGCGTACCTGTGCGGCGCGATGATGCGCCTCGTCCGCGAACTCACGCTGCTGACCACCGCGGCGCGCCCCGATCTCGCCTTTCTGGTAAGTGATTGTATTGGCATGACGACGGATGAAAAAGCCTTCTGGACCGATGTGCCGCCCTACGCGATCATGGCCCACGGCTGCTATCAAGACAGCCATTCCCGGCCTTCCGTGTGGCCTTACGGGCTGTTTCCGAACCTGCGGAACGTCTTGTGGTCCTGCAACTGGTCCGCCGCGACCCGCTTCGACTACACCGTGTTCGGCGTCGCGCATTACGGCACGCCCGTTGCCACGAGCAACGGCTGGCTCGACGACAAAGGGTTCGCCGCGCTGACGGAAGCGCAACGGCATGCCGTCCTGGACCTTTTCAACGAGCGCAAGACACACCCGCAGACGCTGCAATGGCTCGACGGCCCGGCTCCCGTGTTCGCGGGGGGCGAGTAGCACGGCTGCGGGGCGTGTCTCAATACAGCACGGGGTCCGTTTTCCAGTCGCGGTCCTTGTCGAGACCATATTCCTTGACCCGCGGACGCCGTTCGCGGAGCAGGACCGACTCGATGCCGAGAAGATCGCCTTTGGAGGCGTCCGCTCTTCCAGCATATTCGAGCCGGACCACATGACGGCCGGGTTCCGGCCAGAAATCCAGGACTGGAACCTCTTTCACCTCCGTGTCTTCGGCGTACAGGTCGCGCGCACCGCCAATCGCGGCGCCATCAACCAACACGCGGTAACTGCCGTAGTCGTAGGACCGCGTCAGCCGCAGGATCAGGCGAAGCGGCTTCTTTTCCGCGATCTCGAAGGGAATCTCGTACCACGCTTCCGCCGCGGACGAGGGCTTGAACAACACCTGCCCGCCGCCGGGCCAAAGCGGGCCTTCCTGCACCATTGTCTCGCCCGCACCGTGATATTCGGCGTCCAGGAAATCGCGCGCGGCGACCACGGTATCCAGACTCGGCAGGCGCCGCTCGCTGGCGGGAGGTATTGTGCTGAATGGTTTGGACGGCCCGGTCTGGTACCAGTAAGCCACGCTCGCGAAGTCGTCTTCCCGCTCGTTCCAACTGTCATGCGCGCCTTCCGGGTTCTCATCGACGGGCAGCCAGCCGTAGTGTTCGAAGGTAAACCGGATGCGCTCCTGGAACACGATGGGGTCGTGGATGTGCCAGCGGTACGCAGCGGTTCTTTGCCCCAGCGCGCCCCAATCCTCGGCCCAGGGCGTGCCGAAACAGGGCGCGCTGTTGCGCTTGAGCCCCCACGCGGCCAGGAAATAGTCCTCCGTGCCCGTGCCCCAGATGGACGCCTTCTCTTCGCCGTCGATATAGACCTTCTCGTCGCCCTCGCCGAACCATTCGGGGCTACGGCTGCGCACGAACAGCGTCACGCCAACCAGATGACCTTTGCCCTCGGTGTCGAGGACGAGGTAATCGCGCCCGGGAACGGCGGGGTAGGCCTGGTTGTAGCGCGCACAGAAGCAGGGCGTGTCTTCGGCGACGGGCCGCTGAACCCAGTCGATATTATAGTAGAGCAGACGGATTTCCTTCTCGCTCTGGTTGACGAGCTCGACGCGCGCGGCTTTCCGGAACGGCATGCGCCAGAAACAATTGTAGGAATCGCCGTCATCGACTACCACCGGCTCGCTGTTCACCTCCATGCGCAGGCCGAATCCGCACGCGAAGAACTCTCCGACCGGCGCCTCGACGTCCGGCGCGGCGCGGTTGTCCCAGAAGATGCGCAGCAGCATTTCCTGGTGATTGGCGGCGCCGTCCGGCGCCCACGGCTGCGGTTCCGGGCCCAGGAACGTCATCCAGATATGCGTGATCTCGCCGGGGCCCTCGAGGTCCGCGAGCAGCTTCGTGGCGCCGGGCGCCACATTCGAATTGTCCCAATTGCTGTCCGGATCGTAGTCGCCGTTTTCCAGCCGGTGCGACGAACTCACGCGCATGCTGCGGCCTTCCAGCGGCGCGGCGAGCTCCGCAAGAGACTGCGCGGGCGACGAGACGGCGGCAAAGAGAATCAAGAACACCGCCATTGCGCGCGCTCGCGAGGGAGACGCCGAGACACGCGGTGGAACAGCGCCATTCAGCGGCATGGCCGGCAACCTCCCTGCTGGGCGCGCGACGAGATGAACCCTTCGTGGCATGGATGTCTTGCTTGTCTTGGCGAGGCGCCGACGCCGGGGCGCAGCCGCGC
This sequence comes from Candidatus Hydrogenedentota bacterium, assembly GCA_018005585.1. Taxonomy (NCBI): domain Bacteria; kingdom Pseudomonadati; phylum Candidatus Hydrogenedentota; species Candidatus Hydrogenedentota bacterium. The sequence continues at coordinate 8,434 of JAGMZX010000190.1, forward strand.
CCGTGCATGCCGACTCGCCCCGGGATTTCTGTGTCCGTTCTTTCTTTCCCGCTTTCCCCATTTCCATATTCTCCTTCCTGCAATCGGCGCGGACGCCGCTTCTGCGTGTTCCGCCGCGCCCGTGCCCACGGCTGATTTGCGCACGGAGAAATGATACCATCGCGAGTGTCATGTGCGCGTGTTCGCGGACGGGGAGGGTCCGGCCATGCTCTTGAACACCGTTGAATACCTCGCGATGAACAATCCCATACGCGCCCTTGTCCATCGCCATTATGAAGCGCGCAAATTGCTGCGGATAGGCGGCCCCATGTCCGGCGGATGCGCCCTTGAAATCGGCTGTGGCCGCGGCGTTGGCGTCGAGATTATCCTCGACCGATTCCATGCGGATGCGGTCGACGCTTTCGACCTCGACCCAAGGATGATCGCAAAGGCGGCGAAGCGCTTGAAACGCCGGGACGGAGAAGTCCGGCTCTGGGTGGGTAACGCGTCCCAAATCGAGGCCAAAGACGCAGCCTACGACGCCGTGTTCGACTTCGGCATCATTCACCACATCCCCGACTGGGCGGGAGTCCTTGCCGAACTGTGGCGTGTGCTCAAGCCCGGCGGGCGCCTCTACGCCGAAGAAGTTCTGAGCGCATACCTGCTGCATCCGCTCTGGCGGCGGCTGCTCGACCATCCTCTCGAGAATCGTTTCGACTTCGCGCAATTCCGGGACGGCCTGACCCACGCCGGATTCCAACTGGTCGCGGCCGCCCCGCTCGGCA
>JAGMZX010000191.1 GCA_018005585.1 Candidatus Hydrogenedentota bacterium
GCGCGAACCGGCGCAAGAGGAATGGCAGGTCACCACCGTCCGGTCCATACAGCTTCGTCGTACACGTGCAATGCGACGCGTAGTAATGATTGCGCTCGGTCTCATAACACGGGTTGTGCTGAAAGCCCGGCCGCCCCGTGAGCAACTGGCCCAGCATCTGCGTATACAGGGCGGGCAGGTCGTTTTCGCACGCGGCGGGAACCAGCGCGCTGTTCAGCGTCGCGAAACTGATACAGGGTTTGAGCATGCCCCGCCGCAGGCAGTTCATGGTCACGCCGTCGGCCCTTGCGCCGGCAAGCAAAGTCTTGATTGCGAAGTGCGCGCGCGCCGCGTTCTCGAACGCTTCCTCCGTCACGCCACGGATTTCCATCGCCTTTTCGCGCAACCCGGCAATGAACGCCCGCGCTTCGGCATCTATTTCGATCTTGCCGAAAGCGTCCGCGTACCGGTCAAGCGGAACCTGCATCACGCTGACGCCCAGGAACGGCTCCACCGGTATCTGGACCGGTTCGTCCGCGATGCTGAGCACGAGGCATTGCCGCAGTAATTTCCGCGCGTTGATCATGCGCATCCCCGCGCGGATGGCGTCCAAATTATCCAGCGACTGAATCAGATACAGGCCGGGCCGGCGGTACTGCGTGACCGCACCGTGCTTGACCCCAAGCCCGATGTAGAACACCGACGGGATATGGAGTTCCTCGGCAACGCTCAGCACCACGTCCGCCTGTTTCAGGCTGCCGTTGTAGAACATGACCAGCAGCAGCCCGTCCGGCCGGTTCGCGCGGAGGTCTTCAGCGAATTCACGCGCCTGCTGCTCCGTACCGAGCGGGTCCGGTTCCACGGCGATCCGCATGCCCAGTTCCGTTTCCAGCCCGCCCAGGAACGCCGCGTATTCCCGCTGCCGCGCCTCCGCGTCGAACTCATTGCCCGGCCAGCTCCACCAGCCGTCCGGGTCATCCGCGAATGTGCCTGAAGGCGGATACAGAAACGCAACCCGGACATAGGCCCCTTCTTTCTCCGGCGGGGACGCGGCAGCGGCCGCCTGACCCCAGCCATGGCGCGAACCCAGTGTCACAAGACCTGCCGAGGCCCCAACCGCGGCCAGAAAACGCCGCCGCGTATAAACAGACAAAGGGCCGGCGCAGTTTCCGTCTTTATGGTGTGCTTTCTTCATATCGTGTTCCCACAGTTCCTGCAAAGGCTCCACAAGAGTGCGCTTTATGCTATCACACGGGTCCCGAACATGCCACGCGGTCCAGGCAGCACGCCGTGCGGTGGCCTGCGGCGCGCCAGTACGGAAACCGCTCTCTTGCTGGACGCATCGAGCGCTGCTCGGCTATTCTCACCGGGAGGTTTGAATAAGAGCTTGCCCATTTTTCAACAACGGAGTATCACCACATGCATCGCAGGGATTTTCTCGGACTTGGCGCGGTCGCCGGGGCCGGCGTGGTGGGCGTGTTGCCGGCGGGGGCGGAAGAGGCTTCCGCCGTCCGCGAATGCTATGAACTGCGTCAGTATCACGTCGCGGCGCCGGAACAGAAGGCCACGCTGGCGGCGTTCCTGCGCGATGTCGCGATTCCCGCCGTGAACCGGCTCGGCATCCGGCCCGCAGGCGTATTCCAGGACGAAAAGGAACTCAGTCCGGTCTATGTGCTGCTGCCCCACGCAACGGCGGAATCCGTCTTGACACTCCGGGCGCGCCTGCTGGCCGACCCGGAGTATCTGGACCAAGGAACGGCGTTTCTGGACGCGCCCGCTGACGCCCCGCCCTATGCGCGCGTCGAGAGTTCGCTGCTCCTGGCGTTCACGGGCATGCCGCGCCTGGAAACACCCGCCAGCGGCCCGAACCGCATACTGCAACTGCGCATCTATGAAAGCCCGAGCGTCAAGACGAACCAGAAGAAGATCGAGATGTTCAATCGCAAGGAGATCGAAATCTTCCGCAAGACCGGACTGAACCCCGTCTTCTTCGGGGAAGCGGTCATCGGCTCGAAGATGCCCAACCTGACCTACATGCTCGGCTTCGAATCCGTCGAGGAAAAAGACGCCGCATGGGACCGCTTCCGCGCCGACCCGCAATGGCTCGCGCTCCGCGCCATTCCCGAGTACGACGACAAACGCATCCTGTGCGGCATCACCAATCTGATATTGCGGCCTCTTCCGGGTTCGCAGATATGACGGATTACGCCTCCGCGACGACCTGGAAGCCCATGAGCGAACTGAGGTCTTTGATGCTCTGCAGGTGGTCGCCGTAGAACACGACGCGGTGCAGCAGCGTCATGACGTCGCCCTGAAGCACGCCGCCGCCCCAATTGAGGAACATGCTGTGCGCATCGGCCACTTCCGTGACAAACTGCGTGCGGCAGGCCAGCGCATCGTGCGTCACTTCCGTGATCTTCCCGGTCGAGATGAGCATCTTGTCAAGGTCAATGAACTTGGCGCACGTTACCGGCTGGCCGATCCGCTGCTCGACATCGAGCGCGACGCCGCGGTGGCTGTCGGTTTGCGTGCGAATGCTGAACGGCAAGCGCTCGCCGCCCGGCCCGTCCATGCGTGTTGCGCACGTGCAATGGAAATGGATTAACGCGTTGCGCGCCGTGTCGAAGACCGGGTCGGTAATGAACCCCGGCACGCCGAACGCGTATTGAAAGATGAGCATGGTCAGCATCGAGTCCATGTCGCCTTCGCACGCGCCGACGCAGCCCATGTCGTTCAGCTTGCTGAAGGCGAAACAGCCCTTCGCAGGCTCGCCCATGCAGTTCGAACTGGTGATAGCCACGGCCCCGTGGCGGATCATCAGGTTCTTCATGGCGAGGTAGAGCCGCGATGCGTTGACGATCTCTTCGCGCGTCGGCTCGACGATCGCCTTCGCAGGCTCGATCCAGTGCTTCACCGCCTCTTCTTCGGCCGCCGCCAAGTCGACTTCCTGGTGGGCCTGAAGGGTTTCCTCGACCGTGATTGGGATCACTTCCGCGCCAAGCTTCTCCTTCACCTGCGCCGCATCGCACGCGGGCGCTGTTCCCATCGGCCCGCGCACCACGAGAATCTTCGTCTGGCGCATCCGCGGCGCAACGCGCAACAGCCCGGAGACCCGTTCCAGTTCGCTCCAGTCGCTCGTGGGCAGCAGCACGACCTTCTTCCCCGCCTTCTGCCACGCGGGGAAGTACATCCAGCCGTGACCGCTGAACGGCTGCGAAAAGACGACCGTCGGGAGCCCGGCATCCACGATTTGGTTCATCGCCTCGGCGGGCGCGCCACCGCCATGCCCGCTCAGATGGAACATGATGACGCCGTCCACGCCCTGCAGATTCGCCACCACAGCGGACGCATCCGTGGGCGGGATCGTTTCGCCGCCGACAAACTCCACGTTGCCAAGCCGCTGCGCGACGCCCGCGAGGTATTCGTCCAGTTTCCCGATTTCTTCCGTGGGACGGGACATGTAGATGTCCCCGGTCCGGCCCACGTAGACCTTGTGTATTCTCACGGGAGGCAGCGCGGGCCATCCTTCGTCCTGGATGGCTCCGAACGCGGGCATGCCGATATGGCCCGCGAGGAACGCGCCCCCGGCTGCTGTAACCCCGAAAAACTGACGACGGCTCACACGGTTGCTCATAATGCCCTCCTTCGGCGCAGGAACGGCTCCGCCACGTTGGGGACGCTCTCCCGCACGCTGCGCCTGTTGCTACCCCCGCGCCACATATCCGACACGCGGCGCGCATTCCTTTCTGTACACGAAATCCGGTCCGGTTACCCTCGGACCGCCGCATCAACGTAGCACATTCGCGGAATTGCGGCAAACAATGTCACGCCTCTCGTGCCGTGATACCTTGACCGCCAAAGGGAAGGTTCAATCCCCTATCGCCACCGGATGACCGCCCAATGCGCGGGGTGGTCCGTCCGGGACGCGGGCGGCGGCACATAGTATGCCTCCGTCACCTCGAAACCAGGCGAGACAAAGACATGGTCGATTCGATCTGTCATGTCCAGGACGGCGGGCGAACCATCCACCCAATCCGGATGGGGCGCGCCCTTCGCGTCTGGATACAGGGTACGCCACGAATCACGAAGCACTGCCGCGACTTTCGCGTAATACGAAGACGATTGCCTGAAATTGAAATCGCCGACGGCGATGACATGCTCGTACGGCGTAACCTGAGCCATCAAGGCATTCACGTGCGCGTCGTGCGCGGCATGACTGCCCGCGGGGTGATTATTGAAAATGGCGATATGCCTTCCCCCTGCCTCGAATTCCGCGGCTGCGGTACCGATTTCGTCCGCATTGCTGTATGTGAAAAACGTGCGCACCTTCTCCAGCGGAAACCGGCTGAGGATCGCGGTCCCGAACGTTCCAGCGACGGTGCCCGGTCCGTAACAACAGTAATAACCGAGCGATTCCGCAAAGAACCTGGGCGCGTCCACATTACCGCCCGAAGGCCGGGCCGTGTCGCTTTCCTGAAGCCCGACGACGTCCGCACCGGCCTTGCGCAGGAATTCCAGTTGGCCCCAGTAGTCCTGCTGACCGTCTGCCGCCGACCCCTGCTGAAAGTTGTAGGTCAGCACCCTGAGTTCGTGCCGGTCGCTCATAGCCGGCGGACGCGCCTGTCTTGCAGCTACGCCTGCGACCGCAATCAGCGCAAGCATCCCGGCGAGCGCGGCCGTGGCGCGCGAACGTTGTGGCTCCTTCCCGGAGAACACGGGGCCATGCCGGACAGGCAGCGCCAGCGGCAAGACCATCCCGATGCCCGCCACCAGAAACGGAAGATAGAACCTGTTGCGCAACAACGGTCCGGCGGCCCCGACGTATCCCCAGACGTTCGTAAAGACGAGCAAAACGATGATAAGCACCAGAAACGCCGCTCCGGACAGCACGGCCAGCACGTTTTTGCGAAGACTATTCGTTAAACCTCCCCGCTCGATTGCGGCGAGGTTGAACAGGGTTACAGGCGATAGCGCCAACATCAGGTAGAGAAGAAGATGGCCGCGCCACGAAGCCGGAACAGCGAAAACCGGATCCGCGGCGGGCGTTTCCGGTAACGCAGGCGCGAGGCGCCAGAGCCCGGCAACCAGCGCCCCGACAAACACCGTGTTCCATACGGCGAGCACAAGCCGCGTCGGGTTCGCATTCCGCCACGCACACGTGGCCGCCGCAACCGCCGCGGCCAACAGCGCAATGCCCACGGCATAATTGCTTCCCGACCACGCGCTGACCACCCCCGGACTCGACAGCACGAGATAGAAGACAGCAATATTCGCGAACAACGCCACCGATGTGGTCAACGCCCCGACAAACGAATTCGGCGCCGCCGTCTCCGCTGACTCGCCGGTGCTCGCCCGTGACCTGGTCAGGCCCAGCGCGCCCGCCAGCACGACCATCACCCACCCCAGCCACGCAAAGGGGCCACCCAGCGAAATGTCGTACGATGAGCCCCACGCGCGCAAGCCAACGGATAACAGTATCGCGATACCGGCGCCCGCTGCTGCGTCTCTTCCCGTTGCGCGCCGCGGATGGGTCAGCGCGACGCACACAATCGCCAGAAACGCCGTAACTCCAAGTCCGGCGGCCAAGATCAGCCACGGCGTCCGGAGTATTGGGCACAGGACGCGCGCAGCCAGCAGCAGAATAAAACACGCCGCCAGCACCGTGCGCTCGTGGCGGTGCCCGGCCATCAGCAAGACCAGAAAGAGCAAGGGAAGCAGAATGCCCAGTAACTCGACGCCCATGGACAGCTTGACGAGACTCATCCGGTAGATGCTCTCGATCCACACCGTCAACATTTGCACGAAGAACAGAAGGACAAGAGCAACGAGGCCGATTTCGCGCAACTCTGACCGCTGATACCCGGCACCCATGGTGGTATTCCCTCTTGTTTCCTGCGTCAGCACCTCCCGCGTCCGGCCGCGGGAACAGAGTCAGGTCACAGTGTCACTTGCCCGGCTCCACACGGTACTTCGAAAGCGCTTCCACAAGCTTTTCACCCATGGCCTTCGTGACGCCGGCGTTGCTGAACGCAATGATGCGAAATTCCGGCCAGGCGTTCCTCAGTGGCAGCTTGGCGCCCCGGCAAACGTATACTCCCAGACCGTTCTCGTAAGGCATGCACTCTTCGCATGTGATGGTTGCGCGCTGCTCGACTTTTTCGAAAAGAAGGCCAAGAAAATCCGGCGCTATGCCATAGGCGATGGCCACATTGCCCGTCGCCGGCCCAAGCCCCCAGAAGAAGTAATTCTGATGGACCGCCGTCGCATGGGGAAGCCCGTACGCGCGTCCAAACAGGTCGATCGCGCCCGCTTGGCCAAAATTGCTCACGAGTATCATACAGTCGGCCTGTTCCTCGGGAGCGAGACCCTGAAACACGTTCGCTGCCGTCGCCACCTGGTTCTCCCAGCCGAACTGGTCGTGCCAAGTGCCGGTCACTTCGTACACCTTGTCCAGCGCTCCCAGGGTCATGCGGCTGACATACGCGTCCACCCTGTCAAGCGGCAGAACCGGCAAGCCCACCGGCGCGGTCACCGCGCCGCCCAGCACGAGCACCGCGGGGATCGCCGCCCTCGGCCAGGGGCTGCCTCTCCTGCGCAACATTTCTTCGATGGCAGTGCTGCCTGCCGCCAGCAGCATCGGAAACGCGGGAGCGAGATAGTAGATTTTGCTCTTTGCCACGAACAGAAACAAAAACACGGTCACAAACAGCCATCCGAACGCGCGATAGGGCTCCGCGCTCTTGGCGAAGAAGAGCCACGCCAGCCCCGCAAGCCAGATGGGCGCATTGAGCGGGTGTTGGTAAACAAATTGCCCGAGGAGGAATAACAGGCGCGGGATACGCGACATCAGGTCGCGGTTCATGCCGCGCACGAATTCCCATGTGGCCCAATCGTGCGTGGCCTGCCACACGAGGTTTGGAATTACCAGGAACGCCGCGACCAGAGCGCCACACCACAGCCACTTGTCCGCGAGATGCTTTCGCTGCCGCGTCAACAATAGGCCCGTGGTCAGCGCAATTCCGAAAAAAAGCACGGACGGCTTGTTCAGCAGGCCAACGCCCGCTATCGCGCCCACCGCAGGCCACAGCCGCGTCCGGCCCGTCTTGAAAATCACGGCGATAAGGCACACGCACGAGGTCCAGAACAGCGGCTCGAAGGACGGCAGCGCAAGGATATTGCCGGATTGGAGCCATACCGGCGCAATAATCACACTCAACGCGGCCAGTCCCTGCGCCCAGCGGCCCCCTCCCAGATATCCCGCGAGCCAGCCGGTCAGGAAGACCGTCGCCGCGCCCGCAATCGCCGACGGCAGCCGGATCGCGAAGAGCGAGTCGCCAAGCAGGGCGCGCATCAGCCGCCCGATCCAAGGGACCAGCGGCCCGATGTCTACGTAGCCCCAATCCAGATGCTCGCCGCACGCGATGAAGTACAGTTCGTCGCGCTGGTAGCCGTAGTAGTTGCAGAAATACAGATGAAGGACGAGTTTCAGCAGCGCCAGACCGGCAAGCAGCGCGCAGGCATGTGATCCGCTTCGGCCCGGCCGTGATCCCGTGGACATGGCTTCCCTCCGCTACCAAATGCAGGTACAGGATACATCATCCAGAGCCCGGGGATGCTCCGAATATAGCGAATGGCCGGCCCGGTGGCAAACACGCTGTGCAGCTTGCCGCGGCACAAGGTAGACGAAATAACTGGTCGCCATAGCCTGTTTTCAAGCGCAGCGGCGCGCAGTGCGATGTCGTGAACCGGGACGTGCTTTGACACGTAATGGAGTGTTGACCCGTGTTTGTGCTGGATACGGGCGTTCTGCCCCGCGCGGCCGAGCGCGACGCGCATTCCGCTGCATTGATGCGCCAACACGGCATCAAGGCCATTCCCACGCATGTTACGGATGTCAATCGGCTCCCGTGGACCGATGCCGTCGGCCCGCTGCAAGACTGGTGTTTTTCTCTCCCTCTTTTCCCTGAGCAGACGGGTCACGACGCCGCCTTGTACAGATAGACCTTCGCTTCGGGCCGTGCCGAAAACGTTATTTCGAGGCCCTGTTCCACAAGTTCCCGACCGGACCCCACAGCGGACGTTCCGGCCTCCAGGTCCATGACCTCATAGGACAACTCAGGTTCAAGACCGCGGAGCGGCAGCCGCGCCTGCGTATAGACGCTCTCCGCCCGGCGGAAGGCCTGCACGATGCCGCTTCTCCGCGCCGGATCGTGGAATTGCCATGCCATCCAGGCATCCGGTTCAAGGCTGTATTTCGTCAAAGGATAGAAATCGCCGTAGTAGAACTCGGAGACCTGCCGCCACTGCCCGGTCAGACGCCGCAGCGCGGCATAGTCGATCTCACGGACGCGCATGTCGAAACCACAGTTGAGGCTCGGCGCCGCGTTGCTCCAAAAGGCATACGGTTCCACCGGCGTCAGCCCGCCGCCGTAATACGGCGCGTTCACGCAGGCCACCGTACCCGTGCCGTGGAACGGCAACCACAGCGAGATGCCGTAGGTCATGCATTGATGCCCGATCGGCTCGAAAGCGTAATCGCTGCGCCAGAGCGGCACGGCGCGGCGCATGGTTTCGAGGTCGTTCCGCCGCCCGCCGGACGCACAGGAATCAATGAGCAGGCCCGGATGCCGCCGCAGCAGTTCGTCCCAGTACGCCAGGTAACCGGTGACGTGCCGGTTTTCCGTGATGCCCTGGCGGTCCTCCGCATCGTTGGCGCGCCAGAGATCAAGCGGGTCCATGTTGAAATCCTGCCGGTACAAATCAATGCCCTGTTCCGTCAGCAGGCTGTCGATGTGGTTTACGAGCCAGTCCCACGCCTCCGGGTTGCCCAGGTTCAGCAGGCCGCCATTCGCGCCGCCGAGAATCCATTCCGGGTGATTCTCCGTCAGCCAGGTG
>JAGMZX010000192.1 GCA_018005585.1 Candidatus Hydrogenedentota bacterium
TATTCAGCGGCTGCGGCAACATTTGCAGGAACGAGCCCGTGACGCGCGCGACTAAGACGCTTTTCCTGCTGTGCCTCGCATTGAGCGCCACGGCCCCGCTTCCGGCACAAGAGGCGGAGACCCCGGGACCCGAATCGCTGGCCGGGAACGTGTTTGACGGCGTGCGGCGCGCCGCGGCGCAGGAGAACATCTCCACGACGCTCCTGGTTGTGTTCGTCGTCACGGTTATCTCGCTGGCACCCGCCATTCTCGTGATGACCACGTCTTTTACGCGGATCATCGTGGTCCTTGGGTTTCTGCGCCAAGCTCTGGGCACGCAGCAGACACCGCCTAATCAGGTGCTCATCGGGCTCGCCTTGTTCCTCACGTTTTTTATCATGATGCCCACCTACGAGCGCGTGAACAGCGAGTCCATTCAACCCTATATCCGCGGCGAAATCGCGACTACGGAAGAAGCGCTCGACAAGGCCGTCGCCCCCGTCCGCGAGTTCATGTTCGACCAGGCTCGGCCCAAGGACATCAAGCTCTTCCTCGATATCGCACAGTTGCCCCGCCCCGATACGCCCGACGACGTGCCCACCCACGTGCTCGTGCCCGCCTTCGTGGTCAGCGAGCTCACCACGGCCTTCGAGATTGGCTTTATCATTTATATCCCCTTCTTGATCATAGACATGGTCGTAGCCAGCGCCCTGATGGCGATGGGGATGATGATGCTCCCGCCGATTTTTGTCTCCCTTCCCTTCAAAATCATCATGTTCGTGTTGGTGGACGGCTGGAACCTGCTGCTGGGCAGCCTGACGCGCAGCTTTGCGTGATACACGACTGTTGCGCGGCGTTCTTACCCGGAATCCGGCCTCGTACGGCATGCTCCGGGGGAAGCCGGGTGAGGTAGAATAGCGCTTCGGCCCCAAGTGCAAGGGCATAGGCTTGCATACGGGGGTGTTTTGAGAGACGAATCGGCGGCTGTAGTTCATGCCGCCGGGCAAGAAACAGGAAGATAACGCCATGAACGTGAAGACCGTCGTAAAAGTGCTTGTGGTGGTCTTTGTTCTTATCGCGGGGTTGCCCTTTGTGGCGCAACTGCGGCCCAAGGCACTGACGCCCGAAAGCGTGCGCGCGGGCCTCGAAGGCGCGGGCTTCACAATCCTTGAATTCGCCAAAGCGCCGGCGCCCGGCCTGGATGCGGTGGACCAGGTCAATATCCAGCTGTCCACCGGCAGCGGCGCGCCTCTTACGGCAGCGCTCTACCACTTTGACAACTCCGGCAAGCTCGCGAAACAGTACGAATACAACAAGCCGGACATCGGACCGGAGGCGGTCTCGGCATTCGACTTGTCCAACGTGGCCGCCGGGGTCTCGCGGCAACGTCCCCAACGGCCTGTCAACGTGGGCAAAAATGGAATGTTCCTCCTTGTCGTTACAGGCGACACGAAGGAACAGGTGAATCGCGTGATAGAGGTATTTGAGGCGCTATAGGCGGTCTCAGTCTTTCCCTTCTTCGCGGGCTTTTTCGTAAGCCGCGATGATTTCCTTGGCGAGATGTTCCGGTACTTCCTCGAAATGGCTGAACTTCAGGTCGTACGTGCCGCGCCCGCCCGTCATGCTGCGCAGGTCGGCCGAATACCGCAACACTTCCGCCTCGGGCACCGTCGCGCGGATACATTGCCGCCCGGGACCCGCCGGGTCCATGCCCAGGATGCGGCCGCGGCGCGAGTTCAGGTCGCCGTTGATGTCGCCCATGAACTCATCGGGTATGGTAATGGCGATTTCCATGATCGGCTCGAGGATGCACGGCCTGGCTTCCTTGAAGGCCTTCTGGAGGGCAAGGCTCGCGGCGATCTTGAATGCCAGTTCGGACGAATCAACCGAGTGGTATGAACCGTAGAACAGCTCCACCTTGATATCGACCACGGGGTGCCCGGAAATGATGCCCTTGGCCAGCGCCTCGATGCAGCCCTTGTCGACGGCGGGGATGTATTGCCGCGGCACGACGCCGCCCACGATGCTGTCGATAAACTCGTAGCCCGCGCCGCGCGTGTTCGGCGCGATACGCAGGTGCACGTCGCCGAACTGGCCGTGGCCCCCGGTCTGCTTCTTGTGCCGGCCTTGGGCTTCGGCGGTTGCCTTGATCGTCTCGCGATACGCGACCCGCGGCGTCGACGTTTCTGCTTCGACGTGGTACTTGTTGCGCATGCGCTCCAGCAGGATTTCGAGTTGCAGGTCGCCCATGCCGCGGATGACGTGTTCATGGGTGTCCTGGTCTCGATAATGCTTGAAAGTCGGGTCTTCTTCAGCGAGGCGGTTCAACGCTTCGCCAATCTTGTCCTCGTCCGCGCGCGATTTCGGCCTGATCGCCAGCTTCACGAGTGGCGTCGGCATCTCGATCATGGGCAGGGAGACTTCCGTGCTCTGGATCCCGAGCGTGTCGCCGAAACGCGTGTTTTTCAACTTGGTCACGGCCGCGATGTCGCCCGGGCCTGCGCAATCCACCTGCACGTTGTCCTTGCCCTTCAGCAGCAGGATCTTGCCCGTCCGCTCTTTTGAGCGCGTCGTGACATTATAGAATTCGCCGTCGCTCTTGAGCGTGCCCGAGAACACGCGGAACATCGTCAGATGGCCGACAAACGGGTCCACCACCTGCCGGAACACCTGGGCGAGGAACGGTCCGTTCGGGTCTACCGGCACTTCGACGGGCTTGTCGTTGTTGTCGATCGCGATAACCTTGCGGTCGAGCGGGGAGGGAAAACACGTGGCGATAAGGCCGATCAATTCGCGGACGCCGAGGTCCTTGTCCGCGGAGCCCGCGATTACGGGTATCAGCTTGCCTTCCGCGATGCCCGCGCGCATCCCCTCGCGCAGTTCTTCCGGAGAGAGCGTGCCCGCATCGAGGTACTTCTCAAGCAGGGCGTCATTGCTTTCCGCGACCGCGTCCATGAGTTCCAGCTTCATGGCTTGCTGCGTTTCATCCAGCCCGTCTGCCTCCAGCACGTTCACGACGTTGCTGAACTCATGGGCTTGCCCTACCGGGGCCACGAGCGGGGCCACCTGCGTGCCGTAGGTCGCCCGAAGCATGTTCACCAGCTCGTCGAAGTCGGTGTGTTCGCGCTCGAGTTTGTTGATGAAAAACGCGCGCGGCACGTGGTATTTCTCCGCATACCGGAACGCATTGTCCGTCCCGATCTGGATGCCCGTGCTCGCGTCCACCACGATGACCATCGCGTCCAGGACGGGCGCCGAGGCCGCCAGTTCGCCCAGAAAATCGGCATATCCCGGATGATCCACGAGATGTATCCGCATCCCGTCGTGTTCGAAATGCACCGGCGACAACTGGATCGAGTGCCCGTGTTGCACCTCTTCCTCTAGGAAATCCGGCACGGTGTTCCCGTCTTCAATACGGCCGCGCCGCGAGGTTACCCCCATGTCAGAAAGGACTTGCTCGACCAGCGACGTCTTTCCGGCGCCGCTGTGACCGACAATCCCAACGTTGCGCACCTTGCCCGCTTCCAGTGCCATGAGTGGCCCCTCCATTACATGTTTTACAGCCCGCCGAAGGGGCCGCGTGAAAGTTGCTCAAGACAATAAAACCGACGGTCCAACCCAACGAGTATACCGGTTGAAGGCCCATAACGGCAACTTGGCGTCCTCCACGCCTTTCACTGCCGGGCCCCCGGGCTTGTCCTGGAATGAATCTCGCATTCAGGGTGTCTTCATGGAATGGCATGAACAGGAAGACGCGCCTGGAGATCACCGAGATGTCAAGTTGGTTTTCGAAGGTTTTCCGCAGCCCTGCACGGGACGTCCCGCCCCGCTCGCCTGCATCCCGAACGCCGCCCGCGCCGCAGCGGGCAAGCGAAGAGGTGCGGGAGCCGCCGCCGCGCCGCATTGTCCATGCTCCTCTTCTCGTGGAACCGGAAGCGCCGCCGCCCGGCGAGGGCGTACACATCAAGGCCCGGCTCGCGCGTAGCGGGGACGGCCTCACCTTTCTGCTTGACCGGCCCGTGTTGCCGGGAATCTCCTTCGTTTGCCCCGACCGGGAGACCGCGAGCATGCATTCGCCTCTTGCCGCGGCGCTGTTCTCGCTTGGCGGCGTGTCGTCCGTCACGTTGCATCACAGGACGATAAGCGTGTCGGGGGAGCGCAGAGACGAGCCGGAGTTGGAGGCGTATGCGCGCGAAGCGGGCCGGGTCATTCGTGAACATCTGGAAAGCGGCCGGACGGCGGTGTCTTCTGAAGCACTTGCCGGGATACCGCCGGAAGAAGAGATCCGCTGGACGCTGGCGCGCGTAATCGAGAATGAGGTCAACCCCGGTATTGCCGCACATTCCGGACGAATTGTCTTGAACCGCGTGGAAGGCAATACCGTCTATATCACCATGGGCGGCGGCTGCCAAGGGTGCGCCATGTCGGCTCTGACATTGCGCCAGGGCGTCGAGCGAGCCCTCCGCGAGGCCGTTCCCGGCCTTGGTGCGGTGCTGGATGAAACGGATCACGCCGCGGGCACGAACCCCTATTTCACGGACACCCCCACGGGACTTGGATAACCCTATGCCCAAATTAATCACCTTTACGCTGAAAATCCGGACGGGCGAGCACGGGCTGGACCATTCCCCACAGTACGCCATCAATGGTTTTGGACTCGGCTTCGATGAGGTCAAGGGCGGTACGGGCGTCGGCGAGGCGGCCGAACTCACCGGCAACCCGGAGAGTTTCCCGCACAGCCTCCTGTTGGTTGGCCCGGAGCGAGGGCAATGGGACATAGCGGACATCGAGGTGACCTATCATTGCGCCGGCGAACCCGCCTACAGCGTTCGCCTGGGCAAGGTTACACTGGACGACCATTCGGACCTCAACATCTGGTATGCGCGCCCGGAACGCGTGATTGATGTATAATGAGATTTCAAGTTCCGGGGAAACGCGCGCCTTACCATCAAAGAAACGGGTGTTCTTCGCGATGTCACAAGAAACCTGGAGACAACTGGCGCATCGAGAGTGTATCCCGTGCCGGGGCGGCGTACAACCGCTCAAGGGCGAGACGCTGTTGCGCCTTCACCGGGAACTGGGTCGCGGCTGGGCGCTGATTGACGACCATCACATCGAGAAGGCATTCCGGTTTCCCGATTTCTCTTGGGCGCTGGCTTTCGTCAATGCTATCGGCGCTATCGCCGGGGAGCAGAACCATCATCCTGACATCCATCTGACCTGGGGCGCCGTTACCGTTACGCTTTGGACGCACAAGATTGACGGATTGACCGAGAGCGATTTCATCTTGGCCGCGAAGGTGGAAGAGGCGTATCCCCGCCATGCCGTGCAGTGATGTCACCGAACTGATTCGCGTCACCGTGGATGCGCAGGACAGGCTCAAGTCCTATCGCTTCATCAAGAAGACTTGTGGGCGCGCCGTCGGCGCGGAGGCGCTGTTGCTGGGCGCCCTTGGCGGATGCAGCGTGGGAGAGATCCTTGAGCTTACGCCCGAACGTTTTCTGGGTCAGATGGAGACCTCCGGCCCAATCGAGGAATTCCTGTCGCTTAAGCACCTGGTCGCGGTGCAGTCCGCGCTCGAAGTGCTGACGGGCGGGGCCCCGGGCGGCCCAGGCCGGCTTTGCGCGGTGGCGGAAATCACGTTCGACGAGGGAGAGACAGTTATAGACGCCCGCATTTCGGTAGACCTCCTGACGAACGAAATCAAATCATGTGGTAATTGCCGCTCATGTGGCGCCGCCAAGGGCAGCAAGCGCGTCGTGTTCCTCTAACCCAACGTGAAAGTTTCACCGGTTCTGCGGGAGGCGGTTAGTCTCTGGCTTGAATAGATGTGCTGTTGCGGTTTTTCTTGACAGGGTGGGAAGGGGGGCATAGACTTGCCTTGATCAGGTGTTCGGAATTACCGCCATTGGGGCCGGTGCGTGATGCCTGGGTGATGCGACGCACGGGGCGGTTGTGCAGGCCCTTGGTGTGGCGACCGGCAGGACCCGCAGATTCGGAAGGACCTTGGCCATGGTATCCCCGAAGCAAGCGAAAGAGAATGGGGAACAGCGTAGACGCACGGGCGTTCAGGCCCAGCCCTCCAAACGGATCGGCGAGTTGCTGATTGACGCGGGCGTCATTACGGAGGACCAGCTCCGTCATGCGCTCACGGTGCAGCAGGAGAAGGGCGGGAAGGTCGTAGAGAACCTGATCGCTTTGAACTACCTGGATGCTCGCGCTTTCCTCACATTCCTTTCCCGGCAGCCGGGTGTTGCAAGCATAGACCTGATGAACTACACGATACCGCGCGACCTGATTCAACTGGTGCCCCGTGATTTTGCCCTGAAACACGAAGTGGTTCCGCTGGACAAAATGGGCCGCTACCTCACGGTAGGCATGGCGTGCCCGCTGGATGCCGCCTCCATATCGGAACTGGAGCGGTCCACGGGATTACGTGTCCGGCCCTTGCTCGTATCAATAAATGACGTGCGCATCGCGCTGGAACGCTACTACGAAAAGCCGAAGGCTGCCGCGCTCGCAGACCCGGACGTGGGGCCCGCCCGCGTGCGCACCCCGTCTCCCGCACCCGCCCCCTCCGGCGATGTGGCCTTGACTCGCGTCGAGGTCGCGCTCAATCTGGAAGGGATTATGCACCTGGTGCGGAACGTGAAGACACTGCCCGCCCTGCCGGAGACGGTGCGGCGCGTACGTGCCGCCATGGAGCGGCCGGACACGTCCATGAACGATGTTGCTGAGATTGTGGAACAGGACCCGTCTCTTTCCGCGAAGTTGCTGAGCCTCGCGAATTCGTCTGCCTATGGCTTTGCGCACCGCGTCGAGAACGTTGGCAAGGCCGTTACGCTCCTGGGCCTGCGGGAAACGTATTCGGTGGTGCTGACGTCCGCGGTGATAGACTATTTTGTGGCGTCCCAGCACTTTGACTACAAGGCGTATTGGCGGTGGTCGGTATTCTGCGCCACGGCAGCGCGGGCCATCGCCGGTGTCTGCAATTACCCGGACCGGGGTAATGCGTTTACCGCGGGACTGCTGCATGACCTTGGCCGGCTTGTCTTTGCGGAGGTGATTCCGGAACGTTACGCGGCCATTGACCAAAAACTCCCGGACCGGGAAGTGATTGCGCTTGAAGAGCGGATGCTCGGCGTCGCTCATCCCGAGATAGGCTATTTGCTTGCGCGGGAGTGGAACCTGCCCGGCGACATCATGACCGCCATGCGTTTTCATCACAAGCCCGTGCAAGCGGACGCATGCCATGACCTGGTGGTGATCGTGGGGCTTGCCGCCGTCATGACCGACGCCTACGGGCGGATCACGAAAGAGAACGCAACTGCATTCGCCGCGCAATGCAAGGAAATGCTCAGCCTGCTCCGTATTCCGGAGAAAACATTCACCGAAGTGCTGGGGGAGACGGCCAAGGTCGCCAAAGAGCGGCTGCGCGAGTGGAATCTCTGATCCAATCGCCACTCGTGCGCTGGAACCTTGCGGTATGTTCGAAGCCGGCGGGCACAATCCGCGGCGGTTGCACCGCCCGGATGCACACCGCCCGGATGCTCATTGCCTCCAACCGTCAGCATGGCGTACCATAAGTCTTCCCGTCTGCCCTGCGCTGTGCCGGGATTGCGCGGCGAAGTCGTGTGCGGGCGGGGAGTCTGAACGGAATGGCAAGGAGACAGACCTATGTGGAAGCCAATGTTGCTCATGTTGTTGCCGGCGGTGCTGCTGGCGTCTGAATCGGCAAGCGCAGCGCCGCTGCGTATCCTGTACCTCACGAAATCGGAGGGATTCGAACATGGCCCGGTCCATCAGCAAGATGGCCAGCCCAGCCATTCCGATAAATGGCTCACCCAGATAGCCGAGTCGATCGGCGCGACGATCGTATGCACCAAGGACGCCAGTGAGGTCAACGCGGAAGCCCTCAAGAATTACGACGTGGTCATCTTCTATACCCAGGGCGATTTGCGGAACATGGGTGACAAGGACCAAGGCCGCGTCATGGGCGAGAACGGCGTGACCGAACTGCTCGACTGGGTCAAGGCGGGCGGCGGCTTCATCGCCATCCACGCGGGCACCGATTCATTCCGCTCGGGCAAGGACGGGGAGCCCACACCGTATACCCAGATGGTCGGCGGCGAATTCCGCGGGCACGGCCCGCAATTCAAGGGCACGCTCAAGGTCGTCGACGCGTCGCATCCGATTATGTCAGGGCAGCCCGCAGAGTGGACCGTGATGGAGGAATGGTATCTGCACCGGAACTTCAACACGGCTTCCCTGCACGTGCTCGCGACCCTGGACCCGGGACCTGCAGGGCGGCGTATCAAGGATTACGACCTGCCGGAAATCCCCATGGTCTGGTGCAGCGCATACGGGAGTGGGCGCGTATTTGTCAATGCCATGGGACATCGCGAAGACGTATGGGACCATGAGAATTTCCGGAACACTCTCGTAAACGGCATCCAGTGGGTTGGCGGCGCGGGAGAAGCCATGGCCGCGCCCAACTTTGCGCAAGCTATCTCTGACGAACTCGATCCGGCCACGGGCGCGCGTAAAGCGGACGGCCCGGCCGCGGAAGGCAAATAGCGGCGCGCCCTGAAAAGACTTGGGCGCATTTCTTGCAAAGAAGGCTCAGAATCTGGTATACATGCTATAGACCAGTCGCGGGGTGGAGCAGCCTGGTAGCTCGTTGGGCTCATAACCCAAAGGTCGTAGGTTCGAATCCTACCCCCGCTACCAATTGGAATCAAAGGACTTACGGAAACCCGTAGGTCCTTTTTTCGTGCCCAAAAACGGCCCAGTGTACCGTAAACTGTACCG
>JAGMZX010000193.1 GCA_018005585.1 Candidatus Hydrogenedentota bacterium
CGGATTGGGCTTTTTGCGCACGAACATGGGGCCAGCTTACACTCGGGACACCCAAATCAGAAATCGGCCCCTTATAAAATAAGGACTTACGACGAAATTTCAGAGAGGTGTTGAACTCAGGAAAGAATACCACGGCGCGCGCGCGCTTCCTGTCGGGCGCGAACAAGCATCGCCCATCGCGCGGCTGCTGATCGTGCCCGGGATCGTGGCGATCAAGAAGGCGCCGGGCGCGCGCTCTCAGGAGGATCGGCGCGTATCGTAGACCGTGGCGCCGCCGACGCGGTACACGTACTGAAAATCGCGGATGCCCCACGTGAAGGTCTCGCCGCCAATCACGGCGAATTCCTTAGCGATGTCGCGGTACAGATAGCTTTTCCCCTCGTGTACGGCGATTACCAGCACGTAGGCGTTCGGCGTGAAGTCGAAGTCGGGGATCTCGACCTCGCAGCACACCCCGCCCTCGTGCACCGGTTTGAGCAGGTCGCCGTTCAAGGTCGAAATCGTGGTAAGGTTCAGTCCGTCGCGCGTGAAGAACTTGAGCGTTACGTTCAGGTCGTCGACGTGCTCCAGCAGCGAAAAGGAGAAACGCACGCACACGTCATCGTGGACGCGAAGCGTGTTCGTATCCTGCCCGTCCACGGCGAAAATGACCGCGGGCTTCGTGATCTTGACCGGATCCGCGAAGACGGGGCCAAAGAGCCCCTCATGCTGGCCCTGCGGTCTTGGGGCCGTTTCTTTTGACGGCTTGGACTGCGCCGCGGGCGCGGTTTTCTCTGGTTCCCGGCGCTGTGCGACTTTTGCCGCTTCCTCCTGCTCGAGAAAGCTGAGATAGTTGCGGACGACGTCTTTCGACGGCCCGATTTCCATCGCCTTGCCGTGGTGCAGCCAGAGCGCGCGTTCGCAGAGTTGAATGACGCTGTTGTGCTGGTGCGACACGAGCACGATCGTGACACCGCGTTTCTTCAACTGCTGCATTCGCGCGAAACAGCGGTTCTGGAACGCGTAGTCGCCCACGGCGAGGATTTCGTCGATAAGCAGGATCTGCGGGTCGAGGTGCACGGCGACGGCAAAGCCGAGGCGGGCTTTCATGCCGGAACTGTAAGTTTGCACCGGGCTGTCGATGAACTCGTCCAGTTCGGCGAACGCGACGATGTCGTCGATTCGCTGATTCGTCTGTTTCCGGTTCAAGCCCATGAGCGCGGCCGCGTTGTAAATGTTGTCGCGCCCCGTCAGCGCCGGGCTGAACCCGGCCCCGAGATTGATGAGCGCCTGGACGCGCCCGCCCATGACAATGCGGCCGGCGTCGAGCTTGATGAGCCCGTTCATCATTTTGAGCAGGGTCGATTTGCCGGAACCGTTGCGCCCGACCAATGCGAAACTGTCGCCTTGTTCCAGCGTGAACGATATGTCGTTCACGGCGTGGAATTCGTCCTTGCGCAGGCCCTGTTTCGGGCGCCGGCCCGTGAACAGCGCCCACAGGTCGCCCAGCCCGTAACTCAGATGCTCATTGGCCTTGCGCGAGTACTTCTTGTACACGTGCTCGACCTGAATTACCGGGGCCATGCTACGCCCTCTCCGCCAGCACGGGCAGGGACGCATGAAAGACGAACCAGCCCGCCAGAAAGACAAGGCCGTAGATGCCGCAACGGACGAAGAATGCCACAGGTTCCTGCATCGTGTCATGGGTGGCGAGCAGGCGCAGGTCGTTGAGTATCGGCGCGATGGGGCTGACCAGGTTCGCGTAGTACCAGGCGCCCGTCACCGGGATGGGCCAGAGCACGGGCGACAGGTAGCGGTAGGGGCCGAGCGCAATGCGCACGGCCGTGCCGACGTCGCTGAATATCGCGTTGAACGGCGCAAGCAGCAGGCCGATGGACGCGCCCGCGAGGATGATGGCCGGATACAGCGCCAGGAACTTGAGAAAACCGGGCAGGGAGAACGCGCGCATCCCCGGCTCCAGTTCGCCGGCGGACAAGAGCAGCGCGAAGAATAACATGACGGCGACGCGGAACAGGGAATTGAAGAGCACGCGCAGGATCACGGAAAGAATCAGCGCTTCCGGCGGCAGCTTCAACTGGGCCAGCAGCGCCTTTGCGTTGTGGACCAGCTGAATCATCTTCATGGTGGATTCCATGAACGTCGCATAGAGCAGCAGCCCATAGATGATGAACAGGGGATAGGGTATGCCGGTGGGCCCCGGCGTAATGACGCGCGTCCGCATCAGGCAATAGAAAATGAACCCCAGGACCAGCGGGTCCACCAGTTCCCAGATCAGGCCGAGAACCGATTTGGCATGGTCCGATTTCAGGTCGCGCACGAACAGGCGCACCGCCATGTAGCGCGACTGGTAGAGCCCGCGCACCATGGCGGGAAACACGTGTCTCGGGTGCAGCGCCTCCGATTCGGCTGTATAGACGACTCGCGGCATGGTATTGTGCGGTTTCTCGATGCAGGACGGCGCCACGCGCGCCGTCCCGGCCACTATAGCAAAGTCCCGCGACGGCGGGTCAAGCATTGCTCCCCCGCGGCGGTGGACAGGCCGAAGGGCCCGTTGTTATGCTGGCGCAACCGCGAAGCATGGCGGGTCCATGCGGGCGGAGCGGAGACGGCGGACGCTGCATGAGTGAAGGAAAGAAACGCATTCGCTTCAGGGTCGCGGGCATGCTGGCCGCGTGCGTCCGGCGTTCCGGCTTGCTCAAGCGGCTGCTTCATGCCGTGTTGGACCATGGGGATTCGGCGCTATTGCGCGAGACGCTCTTGCACGAGGATGCCAGGCGGCTCCGCGCGCTGCTCTCCGAATCCGATCACCAGCTCCTGCGCAAGTTCCTCAGCGAATCGGACCATCGCTTGCTGCGCCTCGTGCTGTTTGAAAACGACCTCGTGCTCCTGCGCTCGTTCCTCTTCGAGAAAGAGTACCGCCTCTTTGGAAAACTCGCCGCGGAGAAGAACCAGGAGGCGTTGCGCGCCGTGCTTGTCGCGCAGGACTTCCGGCTCCTCGACGCCGTCCTGCGCTTCGATAACCGGCGCGTGCTGATGCACGCGCTTCGCGCGGACGGCTTCGCCCTGTACCGGGAGGCCTCGCTGAAAGACCACGCGGCCGCGCTCGCCGCCTTGCTGGCCACGGATGAAGGGCTGGACGCGCTGCAGTCCGTGTTCCGCCGGGACGGCGGCGAACGTCTGGCGGACCTGCTCCGCCGGCAAGACTTCCGCCCGCTGCGCGAACTTCTCGAATCCAGGCACGGACGGGTATTACTCGAATTCCTGAAATGGCGGGAAGGGTCGATACTGAGGCGGCTCCTGGTTGACCATGATTTGCTGCCGGAGATCATGGACAACGAGCCCAATCGCGGCGCCATCGCACTCGAAACCATGCGGCGGCGGCTGGAAAAGCTGTTCGCGCGGAGTCCCGGACTCGAAGCGCGATTCGCTCAAGCGCGCCGGGAAATCCGCAGCGAGGACCACTTGCGCGGGCGCTTTCTCGATGCCGTCATGGATGGGGATGCCGTTCAGCTCGCGCAGGGGGTCATGCGCGTGCCCGACCGTGCCGCGTTCTGGTCGCTGCTCCACGAAATCCTGCTTTACGAGGATTACTATTTCGCCTGCGACACGGACGCCCCGCGCATCATTGACTGCGGCGCGCACGTCGGGATGGCCATTTACTACTTCAAGACGCTGTACCCGCAGGCGAAAGTGACGGCGTTCGAGCCTGTGCCGCAATTGCGCGCGCTGGCCGAGTCCAACATGGCGTTGAACGGCTTCACGGACGTGGAAATCCTCCCGTTCGCGCTGTCGGAGAGACGGGAAACGCGCACGTTCTTCGTTTCGGACAGCTATTCGATGGCCGGGTCGCTGGCGGACCGGCGCGAGGCCGCGGGCGACACGGTGCATACGATCGAGGTCGAATGCGTGCCCTTGAGCGCGTATTTGCAGGAGCCGGTGCACTATCTCAAGATCGATATTGAAGGCGCGGAGGATGCAGTGTTGACGGAGGCCGGGCCATGGCTGCACAACGTCCAGCACATTTTCTGCGAATACCACCACGGGCTCGGGCTTGCCTACGACCGGCTCGCGCGTATCCTGACCCTGCTCGACCGGGCCGGGTTCGAGGTCGTCGCCGGCAAATCCTTTGGCTATCAGGAGTCCTCGCGGCACCGGCCCATGAGCGCGCTTGGCGGGCCCGCCTCGGAAGTGCTGTGGGCAAAGAATCGCCGCTGGTCCGGCGCCGGCTGAGCGCACGCATGTCCGAACGCGCATAATCGGGTGGCACGCGATGCAACGGTACTTTGACGAATCTCACGAGGCGCTGCGGCGCGCAGCCCGCGCCTTTCTCGAACGCGAAGTGCTGCCGCACGTGGATGCGTGGGAGGAGGCGGAGGAGTTCCCGCGGAACCTGTACCGGCGGGCCGCGGAGGCGGGCCTGCTCGGGCTGGGCTATCCGGAGCCGCTGGGCGGCGCGGGCGGCGACGTATTCCACGGCATCGCGGTGACGGAAGAACTGATGCGCTGCGGGTCGATAGGCCTGCTTGCGGGCCTGTTCAGCCTGAATATCGCGTTGCCGCCGATCCTGGCGCTCGGCACGGAAGAACAAAAGCGCCGTTTTGTGCCGCCGGTGCTGGCCGGGGAGCAAATCGCCGCGCTGGCCGTGACGGAGCCCGACGCCGGCTCGGACGTGGCGAGCATCCAGACACGTGCGCGGCGCGAGGGCGACTGGTATCTCGTGAACGGGGCGAAGACTTTCATCACGAGCGGTTGCCGCGCGGATCTGATCACGGCCGCGGTGCGCACCGGCGGCCCT
Organism: Candidatus Hydrogenedentota bacterium; assembly: GCA_018005585.1. Lineage (NCBI taxonomy): Bacteria > Pseudomonadati > Candidatus Hydrogenedentota > Candidatus Hydrogenedentota bacterium. Next base: position 4,796 of record JAGMZX010000193.1, read on the forward strand.
GGCAGCGGCGGCATCAGCCTGCTGGTGATCGAAAGGGGCAGCCCGGGCTTTTCCGTGGCGAAGAAGCTGAAGAAAATGGGTTGGAACGCAAGCGACACGGCGGAACTGGTGTTTCAGGACTGCCGCGTGCCCGCCGCGAACCTGCTGGGGGAGGAAAATGCCGGTTTTCAGGGGCTGATGGTGAATTTTCAGCAGGAGCGGCTCGCTCTGGCCGTATTGGCGCACGCGGCGGCGCAAGTGGCGTACGAGAAAGCACTGGAATACACGAAGACACGCCATGCCTTCGGCCGGCCGCTTATCGGTTTCCAGGTGACGCGCCACAAGCTGGCCGATATGGCCACGCGCGTGACCGCGGCCCGCGAATTCAATTATCGCGCCGCCGCGATGGTGCAGGCCGGCGAGTATCCTGTTGCGGAAGTCTCGATGGCGAAGAATTTCGCGTGCGAGATGTGCGACCGGGTTGTCTACGATGCGGTGCAGCTTCACGGCGGTTACGGTTACGCCCGCGAGTACCTGGTCGAACGGCTGTATCGCGACACGCGGTTGCTCAGCATCGGCGGCGGCGCGACCGAAGTCATGAACGAGGTCATCTGCAAGTATCTCGGTATTGGACGGATTTGACCGTCCGTGGCGCGGAATGGCATCGTTGCGTCCGGTTCGAAGAACAGACACGGGAGGTGAGCAACGTGAAAGTAGTCGTCCTCGTCAAGCGCGTCCCCGACACGGCGTCTGTGTTCAAGATCGGCGCCGACGGCAAATCGGTCGACATGACCGGCCTCAAATACGTCGTAAGCCCGTATGACGAACACGCCGTCGAGGCGGCGATACAGTTGAAAGAGCAGCAGGGGGCGGAAGCGATCATCGTCAGCCTCGGGCCCGCCGAGGCGAAAGAGACCATCCGGTCCGCGCTGGCGATGGGGGCCGACCGGGGGCTGCTCGTCACGGGGCCGGGCACGGAGGGGCTTACGAGCCGCGGCGCGGCGCAGGCGCTCGCCGCCGCCGTAAAAAGCCTCGCGCCTGACCTCGTCTTCGCGGGCAAACAGGCCGTGGACGACGATGCGTCTCAGGTGCCGGAGCGCGTTGCGGAACTGCTCGACCTGCCGCACGCGTCGATAATCACCCGCTTCGAATTGCAGGGAGACCGCGCCGTCGTAGACCGCGAAATCGAAGGTGGCCAATATACGCTGGAAGTGCCGCTGCCCGCCCTGTTCACGACGCAGAAAGGCATCAACACGCCGCGCTATCCCACGCTGCCGAATATCATGAAGGCAAAGAAGAAAGAGATCCGGGAAGTCACACTGAATGACTTGGGCCTTGCGCCCGATGCCGTGCAGCCTGGCCTGGTTGTCGAGTCCATGTCGCTGCCGCGCCAGAACCGGCTCAACAAGATCCTGGAAGGCGAAACGCCCGAACGGGTCCGCGCCTTGGTCAGCGCCCTCCGCGACGAAGAGAAGGTGCTGTAGGACCCGCGCTGAGAGTTCTTCGGCGTCTTTTCAGCGCAGAAACCCGGAGAACGCGGAACGTCGCCGAGACTGCCGGCCGGATAGACCGGTCAAAGCGATAAAGTGCCGCAACGAACGCATTCCGGCAAAGGCTGTCTCAACCGGGCAACAACCGGGAACCGGTGTTTCTCCGCGTTCGATTGCAGCCACGCATCGCGCGCTCTCGGACTGTCTCGATTCCTACGCCTTGCCGAGCGCGTCACGGTGGGCCCAGACCTTCTCGAAGGCCGCGGCGTACTGGTCGACAAGTTCCGGCTGCTCGGATGTCCAATAAGGCAGCCGGATGGCAGTGCGGTTTGCCTCGTCGCAGCCCGGCACGGAGTCCGGCGCGGGCAGCACGGGCATGTGGCGCCACCATTTCTCCTCGCTGAAGATCGGGTACGTGTGCAGCAGGGTCCACGAGTACTCGCCGACGTCGACGCCTTCGGCCTGCAGCGCCTTCACCGCGGTTTCGCGCGACATGCCGACCTTCTTCTCATCGATGAACATGAGGTTGGCGGCGTAGTAGACGCGCTGCATGTCGGGCCGAGCGTATTGCTCCGTGAGACCGGGCAGCTGCGTGATGCGGTCGTTGAGGCGGCGCACCTGCGAAACGCCGATGCGGTTAAACTCGTCGAGTTTCCCGAGCTGGATCCGGGCGAGGATGGCGGCCAGGGGGTGCATGCGCAGCTTCGAGCCGAACGCGGTGCCCTGATACTTCCGGTAGGGGCTGTCCTCCGGGAAGGTGCGCGGCAAATCATAGTTGCCATAGGTGACGGCCCGCTCGAAGTCCCCCTGGTCCTTGTACATGCCGATGCCGCCCTCGATCGCGGGCAACGGCTTGCCCGTCTGCAGACTGAACCCGGCCATGCGGCCCCAATTGCCGATGATCGTGTCTTTCACGCGCGCGCCGTGGGCGTGGCTGGCGTCCTCGACCACCTCAAGGCCGTTTTCCTTCGCGAAGCCGCAGATGTCGTCCATCTCGCAGGGCAGGCCGTACCAGTGCACGGGCATGATCGCGCGGGTGTTCGGGGTCAGCCGCCGCTTGCAGTCTTCGAGGTCGATATTCATGGTGCGCGGGTCCGCGTCGACGAAAACGGGGACCAGGTCGAAGAAGCGCATCGGCACCACGGGGAACCATGTGCTGTAGGCCGTGACGAGCACCTCGCTGCCCGGGGGCAGATCGAGCGCGAAGAGCATCGACGTAAGCGCGCTCGTGCCGTTGCAGTGCGCCTTCGCATAGGCGCACCCGTGATAGGCCTTCCACGCGTCTTCAAATTCCGCGACGGGCCCGTAGCCGGGGCTCCGCAGCAGTTCGGTGACGGCCGCGATCTCCTCCTCGCCGTACAGGGGCCATTTCGTCGCGCCGGGCGCTTCCACGGTCACGGCTTTCGGCCCGCCGTTCAACGCCAGCGTTTCCACTTTCGCCGCAGCCGCCCCGGCGGGACTTGCCGCCCCGCCCAAATACAGGGCCGTGCTTGCCGCGCCGACCGTCTTGAGAAATCCCCGCCGTGTTTCCTTTGGGCTGTTCGTTTGAGACTGCATGGCATCAACCTCCCGAGTACGCAGTTGACCAAGAAACGCAAAGGGGACAATATCCCCCGGCACATCCAGAGTACCCCCGGCTGGCGGGCATAGTCAACCGGCAGCCGCGTCATTCCGGTTCGCAAGGGCCGGGGTCCGGGGCGCGCGCGCGTTGGCGCGCATGCTGAGCGCGATGGCCCCGGCGATCATGCACACGCCCGCGACCTTCCATGCGTCGAAGCCGTGGCCCCAGACGGCCAGGTCATACGCGGCGGCAAAAGGAATCTGGCTGATACTGACGAGCGCGACCATGGCCGTCGCGCCCCTGGCGTAGGCGCGGGTCATCATGATCTGCGCGCCCGTGCCCGCGAGCCCCATCGGCAGCAGCCAGCCCCACAACCCGAGCGACAGGTTGACCTGCGCAACGTGCGGGTCGCGCACCAGGAAGCAGAGCGCGAGCGAGACGAGCGTGGCGCAAGTCGAATAGTGCGCTACGACCGTGTAGGCATGGTATTGGCCGCAGAAACTGAGGCTGATCGTAACGCTCGCGACAACGATCGCGCCGATGAGCGCGACCAGCAACGGGACCGCCTCGGCGTTGAACGCCGGGCGATGCATCACGTATACGCCCGCCAGCGCCAGGCCCGCGTGTAGCCAGACGCCCGGCGGCATGGGCCGCCGGAATACGGCCGCGAGGATGACCGCGACCCAGACGGGGCTGGTGGACAGCACGGTGACCACGTCCGTGACGGGCAGGCGCGTCAGCGCGTAGAAATTGCAGAGGAGCCCGGCCGTGCCGAAGATGCTGCGCCACCAGAGCGCCCGCGAGCC
>JAGMZX010000194.1 GCA_018005585.1 Candidatus Hydrogenedentota bacterium
ACCCCCGCCGCCGCCGGACCCACCACCCCCACCGCCCCCGCCGTCGCCATCACCGCCTTGGCCACCCGCGCCGCCACCGCCGCCGCCACCCGCGCCGCCGAGAAGGTCGAGAGAGAAAATAACCAGCGATAATGCGCCGGGCTCGCCAGCCGTACCTGCGGCGCCGGAGTCCCCTGTCGGCGGCAGCCCCGGAGGCGCCGTTGGCCCCCCGTTCGCGCCTTGGCTTCCGGCAGTCCCGCCCGCGCCTTGATATCCCGCAGCGCCGCCCGCGCCGCCCGCGCCGCCTGCGCCGCCCGCGCCGCCCGAACCGTTCGGCCCTTGCGTCCCGCCGAGACCACCCTGACCCGGATTCCCGCCGCGGGCCCCGCCCAGCGAACCGGGCGGCACAACCAGGTCGGTGTTCAACACGAAATCAGTACTTGAGGTAATAGCCAGCGGACGACTGCCCCGGATGACCACCACGACGCCGCTGCCCAAGTTCACGTAGGAAAAGCGGAAAACACAGACCCCGTCCACTTCCGTTCCATAGCGGGTCGGAGATATCGGACCGGAAATCGTCATCGCGTCCGTATCAATCGTGATGGTCCCGGTGCGCCCGGCAAGATTCAACGCCTGCCCCGCATTGCCGGTGCCCGCATCCGCGTCATAAATCTCCGGCACCGTCGCCGAAGCACCCAACGCGACACACACGGTCCATAGGACCGCCGTGTATCGTGCGCTCTTACCCCATCGTTTCATATGGACGTTCCTGCGATATGATTGGTCCGCGCTCCACACCACAAGCGCCCGGCGCCTTCTCTCAACGCCACCCGAAACCCCGCACCGCCGGACACCCTCTGCATGACGAGATGCTTCTGTGACTCCTCATTACCCGGGCTCTCGCCGCTCTTCCGGCAAAGGCCCCCGCAACGCAATATCATCACGGCTCATCTCGCAACACGGCAACGGGCGTCGCTGGACGCCCCGTTTCCGTGTGACTTTGCCCCCAGTCACAACCACATTCCCCGCCATCGCCCAATCCTCCGGCCATCGCATACAGTTGCGACTTGGGCTTGTCCTCTGGAATTACCCAGCCAGTAAGCTACACCGTCACTTCTTAAGCATACGGGAATCCCGCCCCGGTGTCAAGATGTTGACACCCTTTTCTTCCCCGTTCCCGCGCCCGAAGCGGGGCTTGGATCCACGTCGTACCGCTTGGTTTATTTTCGAGGCAGGCTGCTTTACAATAGGGATGGCCCGAGTTCATGCGCGAATCCCATGAAAAGCAAGACCGATTCCATAGCAGCCGTCCGGATCTTGCCGGAAGACATCGCCAACAAGATCGCGGCGGGCGAGGTCGTAGAGCGGCCGGCATCCGTGGTCAAGGAATTGGTGGAAAACGCGCTGGATGCCGGCGCCACGCGGGTCGTGGTGCGTCTGGTTGGCGCGGGACGCCGCCTGATCGAGGTCATCGACAACGGTCACGGCATGTCTGAACAGAATGCGCTGCTCGCCATCGAGCGTCATGCCACCAGCAAAATCCGGAAGGCGGAAGACCTCGAAGCAGTGAACACCATGGGCTTTCGCGGCGAGGCGTTGCCGAGTATCGCGGCTGTCAGCCAATTTGAACTCGTGACACGCCGGGCAAAGGACGACCACGCCACGCGTATCCGCATCGACGGCGGCACGTTGCGCGATGTCGAGCACTGCGGCGCCCCGGCGGGCACGCGCGTCAGCGTGAACCGCCTCTACTTCAATACGCCCGTCCGCGCGAAGTTCCTCAAGGGCGTCACGACGGAACTCAGTCATGCCATCGACATCCTGCAACGGCATGCGCTGGCCCGCCGCGATGTCGCCTTCCAGCTCTACCACAACGAGAAACTGCTGCTTGACGTACCGGAACACGCCACTCTGCGCGAACGCGCCGCGACCATCTGGGGGCTCAGTTTCGTCAACGAGATGGCCGGTCTAGAAGGCGAGCAGGCCGGCTTCGCTTTCCGCGGCATCATTGGGCTGCCCGGACTCACCCGCGCGGCACGGTCCCATCAGTTCTTTTTCATCAACTCGCGGCCCGTGGTCAACCGTTCGCTCCAATACGGTTTTGAGGACGCCTACCGCGGCCTTGTCACCGTCGGACGGCACCCCGTCGGCATCGTCCTCATCGAGACACACCCCCGGCTCGTAGATGTGAACATCCACCCCAGCAAGCGCGAGGTGCGTTTCCGCGATGACCGGGTCGTGCGCGGCCTCGTGCGCGACATCGTGCGCGCACAATTGTCGAAGGTACAACCCATCGAGGAAGCCGAGGAAGAACTGGCCGCCGAATCGCCGCAGCGCGATTTCGTCGTCGAACTGGAAGGCGGGGCAAGCCCCCCGTATCGTGCGCCCTCAGCCGACCGCGAGGTGTCCGCGCCTGCCGGCGCGTCGCCGCCCGCATCGAAGCCGGACCGGCCGCCGGCCGCTTCCGCCGGGGCAACGCAGCAAGTCACGGGAATCGATGCCGAGGCCGAGCAGCGCCGGGCGCTGCGCGAATGGGCAGGAGATACGCAAGAGGAATTGCCCGCTCCCGAACAGGAGCCGCCCGATGGTGTCAGCCCCGACGCAGTCTACCGTCCGCTCATAGAGAGCATAACGGACGCACCGCTTCAGCTCTTCGAGACGTATCTGCTCGTGCCGATGCGCGACCGCCTGTTGATCATTGACCAGCATGCGCTCCACGAGCGGCTTAACTACGACAACCTCGTCGCGGAGCTCTCGGACCGCGACTATGAATCGCAACAACTCGTCGTGCCCCTGGTTTTCGAGGTAGCGCCCGCGCAAGTCAAGCTGCTCGAGGCGCACCTCGACCTTTTCCGCCGGATTGGCATCGAAATCGAGTCCTTCGGCGGCAATACGTTTCAGATCGCCGCGATCTGCCATCTTTATGAGGAGTCGAAGGTCCCGGATGTCATCTATCGTGTGCTCGACGAAATCGCGCAAGGTGACCTCTTCGAACGGGACGACATGCTCGCCGATATGCTGCGGCTGGCCACCGTTGCCTGCAAACAGTCGGTCAAGGCGGGGGACCGATTGACCACGCAGGAGCGCAAGGCATTGCTTGACGGATTCCGCCGCCTGCGCCCGCCCTATACGTGCCCCCATGGCCGCCCGATTATCACCGAGCTCACCCAACGCCAGATGGAGAAGAGCTTCCGGAGAATCCAGTGACCCAGGTCGTTGCGGTCGTCGGGCCGACGGCCACGGGCAAGACTGCTCTCGCCCTCGAACTGGCCGGGTTGCTCGAAACTGAAATCGTCTCCGCTGATTCGCAGCAGTTCTACCGCGGCATGGAGATCGGCACCGCCGCGCCCACCCCTGAAGAACGTGCGCGCATCCCCCACCATTTTGTCTGCTTCCTGGACCCGGGCGAAGCCATGGCCGCAGGCGACTTCGAACGGCTCGCGCGCCCCGTCGTGGAAGCATTGAACCGGCGCGGAAAGCCCGCCGTGCTCGTGGGCGGCTCCGGCCTGTATATTCAGGCAGTCCTCGAAGGGCTCTTCGAGGGTCCGCCGCGCGACCAGGCCGTCCGCGACCGGCTGCGCGCCGCAGCCCGCGATTTCGGCAATATCTGGCTGTACCAGAAACTGGAAGCGGTGGACCCCGAATATGCGCGCACGCTCACCAGTTCCAATGACCTGGTGCGCATCGTGCGCGCCCTCGAAGTCTACGAGATCACGGGACGGCCCATCTCGCACTTGCACCGCGAATTCCGCAGGGTCAAGCCACCGCTCCGCGCGGTCAAGGTCGCCATCAACATGCCCCGCGAGGCACTCTATAGCCGCATCGAACGGCGCGTCCAGGTCATGCTCGACGCCGGGTGGCTGCAGGAAACGCAGGCCCTCCTCGACGCGGGGCATTATCCCAACATTCAGCGCCTGAAAAGCCACGGTTATCGCGAACTTGCGGCGCATCTGCGCGGCGAGATGACGCTCGAGGACGCCATCGAAACGACCAAACGCAACGTACGCCATTACGCGAAGCGCCAGTTCACCTGGTTCCGCGCCGACAAGACGGTCCGCTGGCTGGACGCCGGGCCCGAGGCGCCCGCGCGCGCCCTCGCGGAGCATATGCTCCGGGAATGGGTCATCGAGACCGCCTGAACGCGTGCTTGCGCACACCCGCGCGCCGGCCGTCTACCGGAAGAAGTGTTTCCATCCAATCGTGAAGGCGGGTCCCGAGAAATCGTGTTCCTGCTCCCAGAAAAACGCATAGCCTGCGTTACAAAAGAGCAGGTTCCGCTCGTCGAGCGGAATATCAAAGCCCAAATTGAGATTCACGCTGGGCAGGAACCAGGAATCGCTCAGTTTCACGCCGATGTTGGGCAACGGTTTGAAACCTGCCTTCACTCTGGCGTCATATGTGGCGTACGTGTACGTGTAACGCGCGCCGAGCGACGGCTTCGCGTCCTGCAACCGCTGCCGAAGCCCTTTCCGCCGTTTCATCTCGACGCCGCCGAGGGGAAAAAAGTCCACTCCAACGCCGAAGAAGGCGGCGCCGCGCTGGATTTCGAAATCGGTGTGCAGCGGCAGCAGCAGAATGCTGCGGTCGTCCGCCTCGGTGCGCACTTTGCCAACCGTGTAGCCGCTCTGAAAGAACACCGACCACTTTGGGGAAAGAACATAGCCAATCCCGAAATGCGGCGGCCAGAGGAGACCTTTGTCGCGCAGGTCGCTGATGGTAAAGACGTCATCGTAGCCCGGCGCGAAGAACCGCATTGCCGGGTCGAAGTACTTGTCGACGAGTTTCTCGCTTTCCAACTTTGGGTACACGTTCACCCAGGCAAGCAGCAGAAACCACCGGTTCGGCGGAGCTTTCTCCGGCGCGGGCGCCGGCGCGACCTCCGTGTCCGCTGCCACGAGGGGCGGGACGGCCGTTGCGGCCTCGCTCTCCGCCGTGCGCGTGCCTGCCAAGGAACCCGCCGCCAGCAGGAACAGGACCAGCGCTGACGCGCGAAATCCGCTGACGGTTCCATGTCTAAGCCCGATAGACAACCATTTACACTCCATGTCCCGGGCGTAATTCCCGCCCGGGTACCCGCACAAAGAGGCTGGAGTCTAGCACAGGCCCACGTGCTCAGGGGAACCAGTAGCGGCCCGGTCTATGCCGCGCTTTTGCCTCAGCCCCGACGGTTCGGTAGGCTGGAGGTTGCGGATGCGAAACGATCCCGCGTCCTGACACATTTCCCTGGCAATCCAAGTCGAAACGGTGGGCATCATTGAACGCAGAGGAAGCGTATGCGCTTCTCATTTCACATACCGGTCGTGTTCGCCATGGGCCTGCTCGGCACAGCCGCGCCCGCGCAGGAGATTCCCCTGCGCGGCTGGATGCAGGTAGACGCGGGGCAGGACCCGTGCCACAACGCGCACTGGCAATCCGCCAGGCAAAGCGTCCGCGTCGAGACGACGGCTCCGGCCGCAGGCGAGCCGGTCTGCCGCAGCTTCTACGTGGCGGACAGCCCAAATGCCACGGACTTTGCATTCCGCTGCGCGTTCACGCGCGAGGCCGTCCAGGAGGGCCAGAGCCTGGCGCAGGCGGACTTTGGCATCGTACTGCGCTGGAACGACGCGGCCAACTATTATGCCCTGTACTTCGATGGTGAAGATAGAGTGCTCTTGCAGCGGACAACGGGCGGCGTTGCGGCGGAAATCGCTTCGTGTCCGGGCTACGCACCCATTGCCGCTGTCACCTATCTGGACGCGCAACTCGCCGGCGCCCATATCCGCATCCGGCTCAATGGGCGGCCCCTTATTGATGTGACGGATACGGCGTTCTCCGCCGGTCGCGTGGGTTTTTTTGCCGGCCCCGGCGTATCCATACGCTTTGACGACATCGCGCTCCATGACGGGGCTTCGGCGCCCTTCCTCTATGTGCCGTTGCTGATCCTCAAGCTGCCCTATGTACTGTGGACGGACGATGACGAAGCCGTCATCATGTGGGAGACCAACCGTCCCGTGAGCGCGGAAGTGACGTACGGCGAAATCGGGCAGGAGGACACACACAGCGTCGCCGCGCCCGCCGATGGATGTCTTCAGAAGGTCGTCCTTACGGGGTTGACGCCGAACAGGCGATACGGGTATCGCGTCAAGGCCGAAGGGCGCAACCGCGGCGGCGGCGAATTTTACACGCGGGCGGCGCCGGGCGAGCCGTTCACCGTGGGGTTCATCGGCGGTACCCGTGCCTACCCGGAACACTTCAAGCAGTTCGCGGCCATGCTCCTGGCGAGGCAGCCGAACTTCGTGGTCCACTTGGGCGACATCGTGGACCGCACGACGCGGCTGGACCAGTGGGATGAATTGTTCTTCAAGCCGGGCGAAGCGCTGTTTGGGCGGGTGCCGGCCTACCTTGCGCCCGGTGAACACGATGCGTCCCCGAACCGGCACTGGTTCAACGCATTTCTGCCCTATCCCGGCGCGGGCAACGAACGCGATAACAGCGGTCTGAGCGGCTACTACGCGTACCCGTACGGAAACGCCGCGTTCGCCATTCTGGATACTGGCTTCCCGCTGGGTCCCGCATCCCCGCAGGCACGGTGGCTGGAAGAAACGCTGCGCTCTCCGGTCTTCCAAAACGCGCTCTGGCGAATCGTCTGCTGCCATGAGCCCCCCTACGGCATCGACCGCGCTCAGTGGAAACCGGGAAACGCCGATGTGCGCACTTGCGTGCTGCCGCTCTGCCGCGAATACGGCGTGCAACTGCTAGTCTGCGGCCACGAAGAGACATACAAGCGCACGATCATCGACGGCGTAATCTTGATCGTGAACGGGGCGGGCATTGCGGAACAGGACCCTGAAACGCGGCGGCCGGGCCGGGTGGCGCAATTCGCCGACCAGCTGTTCGGTTATGCCTCGCTGCAGTATAGCGTCATGCACATCAAGGGCTTCGGTCTCGAGTGGACCTGCTACAACAGTGACAACAAGCGTATCGACCGTTTCCGGCTCGAGCAGGGCCGTACGCAGCCGGTGGCCACGGAGCAGTAAGGCCGCTCAGGGGAACTGGCCGCCCCCGGCATCCGCGGCCGATCTCGGGCCGCCTGCCTCGGGAGCCGGAGCGGCTTCCGCCGCGGCCACGTCCCACTGGCGACGCAGCCGGACCGCCCGCCAGACCAGATAGAGCGCCGCCCCTGCCGCGAAACAGAGATACCCCCAAGTCCACAGGTCCATGCTCCGGCTGTAAGCCGTCGGATACTCGATGGGGTCGAACACAGGCCGCTCGATGCGCGCGCGCCACAGGAACACGCGAGCGAGCACGTTGGCGATTGCTCCCGCGAACAGCGCCTCGAAGCAGAAGCGGAGATGTCGCGTCAGCCGGAATCCGTCGGCCGCGCACCTGCCCCGCAACCGCGCAACCAGCCGCGCCACGCCGCAACTCGAGGCACCCAGCGTTCCGGAAACAAGCGCGAAAACCCCGGTCGCCGCCGCGGTCAGCACGGTCGCGTGACCGTCAGCCCCTTCGGCGAAAAGACCAGTAAACACCGCCGTCAACGCCGCCGCTCGCGCGAATGCAGGAAACATGCGGCGCTGCCCAAGCCCTTGCGCAAGCCCCCAGGTCAAAGGCCCCGCCAACAGCAGAATCAGCGCCGCGCGGTCCGCCTCCGGCCGGTACGCCAGCAGCCCGCCCAGATGGCGGCCCAGCAGGCCCGTCCACGCCGCTGTCAGCGTCCAGTAACCCGCCAAAAGCGCTCCGGCCGCGCGCGACATGCGCTCGTCACTCATGTTGCCGTCTCACGCCTCCCCAATTCGCCTACGCAAAACACAACGCGCCGAACCGGTCAGGTTGATGGAAGTCGAGGCGGTCGCCAATCGGCGACCATGCGCCCCAGTGCGGATGACTGGAGGTGTCGGCGCACTTGTAGAAATTCGCCCGCCATTCCTGTCCGCTCGGGTCGCCCAGGGAACCCACATACACCTCCAGCACATCCAGGGGAATTCGGAAAGCGGTTTCCCAGGTCATCGGCGCCTCGATCTCCCGCGCGAGGGGTCCCTCAAGCGCGCCGCGCACCTCCACGCGCCGCCCGACTTCCGCCGGTGCGCGCGTGAATTTCGCGAAGCCTTCGGGCGTCCGCGCCGGATCTTCCACGTATTGCAGCAGCAATACGCCGCAGCAGTTCATTTCAAAATTCATGTAGCCCTTATCCGGCTTCGGACGCACAAAGAACTCGACACACGAGTCCTGACAGACGGGGTCCTGATATGCCGTGTGCGCACCCACCACATACCGGTCTTCCACTCGGAAAATCCCATACAACGCCTGGGCGTCATACAGCACCTTCGCTTGCGTCGCGGGCCGGTGGTCGCTGCTGCGCGGGTGAAAATGCCCTACTGTCAGCGGCAGCACGTCCCGCCACATCGGATGCTCCCAGCCCGCCACGAGCGGCACGGGGCTGACTGTCCTGCGCACTGTATAGACAGGCTTCATGTTCTTCTGACCAGCGCAACGCGCTCCCAGTTCCATCGGTACCACTCCCTGACCGTGTTCCAGGTTCGTGTCCCCATCTTTTCACATGAATAGCCCCCTTTTCACGCCGC
>JAGMZX010000195.1:0-4377 GCA_018005585.1 Candidatus Hydrogenedentota bacterium
AAAGCCAGATAGACCTTGCGGTACAACTCACGCTTCGTGCCGACATGATGGTGCACCGTTGCGATGTTGAGCCCCGCCGCCGCGGCGATTTGACGCGTCGTGACGCCGTGAAACCCACGTTCCGCGAACAGCGCCGTAGCGGCCTCCAGAATGCGCGCGATGCTCTCATTCGCGGTGTGGGCGCGTGTCGGTGACTGCATGAGACTCACTTGGTGCCGTGTTGAGGAAGCTGGACCGAGTATACGGCGGAACCCGGCATATGCGCAATTGACCCGGACTCCTTGACCCGAAACTCCTTTGAAATACGGCGGCTTGCCGTCGCCTTGCCTCGCCAAGCTCGCCTGTCGGATGAATGGCTTTCCGGCCGCGTCCGGCATAAGCCGTCCGCGAACCATGCCAGCCAATCCAGAAATATACTATCAATGGCAGAATAGGATCAAAGCCTGGAGGTCAAATAGAGTATAAGAACGGAGACTGTCCGTGGGGATACGAGCAGCACCGAACGCGGCGGCGCGAAAGTCGCGAAGTAGCGCGGACACAGGACAAGAGAAACATGCTTCCGTCCCTTTTCGTAAACGGCGCCCATTTGCAGCAGACGTTGACCGAAGGGGTCTGTCAACCATGCTGCATTGGAGTGTGAGCCCGGCAAAAGGTCGGCCCCCGCGCGGGGGGAGGGGGAAGGCCGCGCGGGGGCGGTGGGATGGGTGTATGAGGGTGTAGAAGACCTAACCTGTCGTAACCTGAATCTGTTTCCTTTTCGCTTGCTCCGCTTTCGGAAGCGTCAATTTGAGAACGCCGTTGTCGAGCGTTGCGTTGACACGTTCGGCATCCACGGTGCGGGGGAGGCGGACCGACCGCCGGAACGAGCCGTGATTCCGCTCGAAGCAGTGCCATCCATTGGTCTCGCGTTCCTGGTCCTGTTCATGTTTGCCGCGAATGGTCACGATGCCGTCCATAATCGAAATGTCCACGTCTTCCTTGGCGACGCCCGGGAGATCGGCTTCAAGGAGGTACGCGTCCTCGGTTTCCCGCACGTCTACCTTCGGAGTCCAAGTCTCGTAAGATACCATCCCCGTCTTACCAAAAAGGTTGCCTGCCAAGCGGTCACATTCGCCCTCAAACGCCGTGAGTCCGGCCCACAGGGTCCGGGGCCTGTATTGCCGAATTACCAGATTCGTCATGGTCTGCTCTCCTGTAGTTTCTTGTCTCCTGCCAACTGGTATGAGAGAAGCACGCAGCATGCCAAGAACACGCTGATGCAGCAAGTCCTTACTTCAGCAAGGGTTAAGGTGCCGGCGCCGCGCAAGCCGCTGACGCCGGGGGGGAACAGACTGCTCTGAATTGGAGGGGCATTCGTTTCGTTTTGGAGCATTATAGCGGGCAGAACACCGGGGGTTATTAATTGACAGCGCGGGGGGAGTGTGATAGACTCGGCCTGCTGGCAATAGCGGAAGCAAAGCGGTGACAGCGCTTTGAGGAGGGCGTCCAGGTGAATATGCGCGGTAAGTTCGTGCTGGTGGCAGTCACAGGGTTGTTGGCGTTGGCCATTTTCGTCGAGACCCCCTTGGTCGTGGCCCAGAACTTCAACCCGGACTTGGATTTGCCGAAGCCGACCGGATTTGAGAAAGTCCTCACGAAGCTGGGGCGCGGCATCTCGAATATCTTGTTGGGTTGGGCCGAGATTCCCGTCACCTGGGACCGCAAGCTCAAAGAAGGCAAACCTTTGGGATATCTGGTCGGTGTCGCGCCGGTACTCGGGACCGCACGGGCGTTTATACGCACGGGCACTGGTGTCTTCGAGGTGGTGACCTTCCCCTTCTCCGACCGGGACGTTAATTACGAAGCCGTCCTTGAGCCCGATTACATCTTCTAGCGTCATTTCATGGAAGCGCCAGGGGCCCGCTCTCGTGGGCGCGCTCACGTTGTCTGATGGGCGTCTGTGCAATGTGGTTCTGGCGGGCGCGCGGCAGAATCCGAAAGGGGCGGCGGTGGTGCTTGCCGGCGCGGCGGGCACGGCTCCACAAACGGTAATGTTGGCGGACGCCCACAACCTGTTTCACCCGAAGCAGCTCATTGATGTCCTTTGCATGCAGGAACGTATCTTTGGCAAGAGCAATTTGCCGCCGCCTGGCGATGTGGACGGCGTGCCGTGACCCTGCAGTACGACATAGACCGTTTTCTCGACGAGGTGGTGACGCTGCCCAGTCTGCCTGAAACGGTAGTCCGGGTTTCCCAGATGATCGAGAACCCGGAATGCCGGCTGAAGGATGTCGCGGGGGCCATATCAGCGGACCCGGCCTTGGCGATCAAGACGTTGCGGCTGGTGAACTCCGCCTACTATGGACTCGGCCAGCAGGTCACTACGCTTGAGCATGCGGTCGTGCTGCTGGGCATCAAGGTGATCAAGAATCTTGCGCTTACCGCCACTGTGTTCGAGACGTTCAAGTCGGGCACCGGCGCCCTCCTCCGCCACAGCATTGCTTGTGGTACGGCCATGCGCGCGCTTGCGGGGAACGGGCTGGTCCCGTCTGCAAAACGCGTCACCCCGGACGAGGCATTCGTGCATGGCCTGTTGCACGATATCGGCAAGGTGATCATCGAGGAATTCTTGCCGGAGGAGGCGGCCAAGATACCCGGGTTAATGCAAACGCGCCGCATCACGTGGTGCCAGGCGGAACAGATGTTGCTCGGGGTCGACCATGCCCAGGTGGGTGCGCGCCTGGCCGCGAAATGGAAACTGGCCCCGCTACTCGTTCAGGCCATCGGCGGCCATCACGACCTGTCGCGCTGTTCAGACGACTCCGGGCGTTTGTTGGCCGCTACGGTTGCGGTCGCGGATTACCTGTGCGCCGCGTGCGGCCTGCACGCCGCAAGCGGAGCGTGCCATCCGCAAGAGGACATCTGGGACGTCTCAGGCATCCGGCCGGAGATGGTGCCGTCCATCGTTCAGGGATTTCTCGACAGCTATCCGATGGTGGACGAATTGGTCAACTTGGCCGTCTAGGAGAGGGGATGCGACTGGTCCGCGCCGCGTGCCGCGATTTCCGGTGTCTGGATGACGTGGTTTTCGAGCCCGCGCCGGGCTTGACGCTGCTGCGCGGCGCCAATGGGCAAGGGAAGACTTCCCTGCTTGAGGCAATCCTCTACGGCACGACGACGAGAAGCCACCGCACGAACCAGGACGCGGAACTGGCGCGGCACGGGGCGCAGGCCTTTTACGTGCGCATCGAGGGGTGGCGCGCAGACCACGAGATCTGTATCGAGGCGGGCTGGCGCCAAGGCGCAAAGCGGTTCAAGGTCAACGGCGTGGCGCAGACCCGGCTCAGCGACATTCTGGGCAAGATCCACGTGGTTTTGTTCTGTCCCGAAGACGTCGACCTCGTGCGAGGCGGGGCCGCCTCGCGCAGGCGCTTCCTGGACATGGGCATATCCCAAGTCAGCCCCGTCTACCTCAACGCGTTGCAGCAGTACCGGCAGGCGCTGCGTCAGCGGAACGAACTGCTGCGCAAGCAGGAAGCGGATGCGGCCCTGCTCGACGTGTGGGACGTGCAACTCGCCCGCGAGGGCGCCATACTGATGCGCGAACGGGAACGTTACGTGCTTGAGCTCGCGCGCTACGCCGGGGACGCTTACGGGCGTATTGCCGAACGGGAACGGCTCTCGCTGGCGTATCACCCCGACGTGCCCGACCCGGGTCAGTTCGGCGCCGCGCTGCTCAAGATGCGCGACACCGACCTCAGGCGGGGCATGACGGGGCGGGGCCCACACCGCGATGACGTGCACATCCACATCGCGGAACAACCTGCACGGCAATTCGCCTCGCAGGGGCAGCAGAAGACCGCGGCGCTGGCCCTGAAACTCGCGGAGCTTGAAGTGGTTCGGGCGCGCGCGGGAGAGTATCCTGTAATGATGTTGGACGAGGTGCTTGCCGAACTCGATGAGGCGCGTGCGCGCCGCCTCGTGGCGGCCATCGCGCCGGAGGTACAGTGCCTGGTTACTACGACGGAACTCGAACCGCGGCCCGGGCGTTTCGGGTCGGATTGGACGGCATACCGCATTGAACGAGGAAAAATCGAGGAGATTTGAGGGCGTTACGCCGGTCGCGGAGATTCTGGCCCGCCTCAAGCAGTCGGGTAAACTCGGTCAGAACCTCGAATACGCGCGCATCTGGGAACACTGGGCAGCGATCGCGGGCGCCCGGCTCAGCGCGCACGGCCAACCGTACACGGTCAAGGACGGTCAGTTGCGCGTGCGTGCGGACAGCGCGGTGTGGATGCATCGATTCAGCTACGAGAAGTGGGGTATCATCGGGCGCATCAACCGCATGGCGGGGAAGGAGCTCATCAGCGACCTGTTCGTCACGCTCGAACCGGAAGA
>JAGMZX010000195.1:4477-8506 GCA_018005585.1 Candidatus Hydrogenedentota bacterium
CTTGGCGCGTCGCTGCTCACGTGGACGTCGCGGCTAGCCCTGCCGCCGGGCAAGGACACCATCACGCTGACCGGTCACCACTACCACGGGCTCGGCATGCGGTTCGTCGAGTCGATGGACAAGGGCGGCGTGTTCCGGTACAGCGCGGCGCAACCGGGGGAGGTGGTGCGCGGCGACGAGCGGCTGACGCCCGGGCCGTGGTGCGCCTATACGGCGCAGGCGGACGGCAGGACCGTCACCGCAGCCATGTTCGACGACCCGAGAAACCCACGGCCCGCGTTGTGGTTCACGATGCAGACGCCGTTCGCCTATTTGTCCGCGACGGTCAACACGTGGAAGGAACCGCTCGCATTGACCGCCGGACAGGGCGCGGAACTGCGTTATGGGGTGGCGCTCTGGGACGGCGAGCCAAGCGCGGAACAAATCGAAGCTTTGTGCCGCCGGTGGCTGTTGCTGGCCGCCGCGGAGTAGAATCGGCCCTTCAATCATCATCAGCACAGAGGGAACAAGCCATGAAAGAGCACCAAGGACATCTCACTTCCCGGATGGACCGCAGGGCATTCCTGCGCAACGCGACCGCGGCGGCCGTGGCGACGGGCGTGGCGGCGTGCGCCGGCACGCGCGCATTCGCCGCGAACGAGCGGCTCGGCGTCGGAGTCATCGGTGTCGGCGGGCGCGGCAACGGGCATCTCCAGGCCATGAAGCACATCCAGGACAACGACAAGACCGTGCAGATCGTTGCCGTGGCGGACGTCTACCGCCCGCGCCTGGACAGGGCCGCGGCGGCGTACAACGCAAAAGGTTACATGGACCACCGCGAACTGCTGGCGGACCCGAACGTGGATATCGTTTGCATCGCCACGCCCGACCATCACCACGGCTACCAGGCCATAGACGCGGTCCGCGCGGGCAGGCATGTGTACTGCGAGAAGCCGGTGACTCACTGGCGGCAGTTTGAACTCACCAAGCAACTCGCCCAGGAAGTGAAGAAGTCCGGCAAGACGTTCCAGTGCGGCACCCAGGGCATGTCCGATTCCGCGTGGCGGCAGATGGGGCAGCTGGTCCGGGACGGCCTTATCGGGCAGCCGATTCACGCCGAGGCGGGGTTCTTCCGCGTCGGGGACTGGGGCGAACGCGGCATGCCGATCGACGACCCGAATGCGAAGCCGGGCCCGGATTTGAACTGGGAAGCGTTCCTGGGCGACTCGCCGAAGCGCGATTTTGACGTCAGCCGCTTTTTCCGCTGGCGCATGTACGAAGACTACGCGGGCGGCCCCTGCACGGACCTGTTCCCGCACATCCTGACGCCCGTCGTGCACATCATCGGCGCGAAGATGCCGAGCGTCGCCGTGGCTACGGGCGGCAAGTTCCGTTATGAGGAACGCGAAGTGCCCGACACGTTCAACATGCTCGTGGACTATCCCGAGAAGTTCACGATCGCCATTCTCGGCTCGCAGGGCAACGACTACCAGGGCACGGGCCATCGCGGTTCCGGCCAGCGCATCCCCATCGTCCGCGGGTGGGACGGCAGCCTGACCGTGCAGGATGAAGAAATTGTGTTCTTCCCGGCTGAAGGCTCGGACAAGAAAGAGCAGCGTTTCCCCATCGAGAAGGGTGAAAACCTGCTGCATCATTTCCAGAACTGGATCGAATGCTGCCGGAACGGTTCGCAGGACACCTGGAGCCCCGTCGATATGGCGTATCACGTCCAGACGGCGCTGATCATGTCCTTCTTGTCGTTGCGTGAGGGTAAGGTGGCCAAATTCGACCCCGCGACCGAGACGATTATGCTGTAGGCTGACAGTTGCGAAGAGTGTGCGTTATTCGAAAGCGCGGGCCGCGAGGTCCGCGTTTTCATTGGGTTCACGGATGGATTTCGCCCCGGCGAAGGGGTTCAGTAATCCAGGTCGCTTCGGGACCAAACCTTTTCAGGACGCCCGCATGGCCAGCGGGGGCGTCCAGGTAAACCTCGCGGACACTCCAGGTCATGCCGAGCACGGCCAGGGCCACGGCCGCAATGGCGAAGCATGCGTTGAACCACGCCCAGCCGCGCAGGTGCCGTTCCGGTTCTTCGGGGGTCAGGAGCCCCTCGCGGGGAAGTATAAGAATCAGGACCGTCGCAAGAACGGCGTTCAGGAAGATGACCCATTCGGTCAGTAGCCGGCCCGAAGTGAATCCGGGAAGGGCGCGCTCGAAATTCGCCACGACAATGGCCCACAGGAACACCAGGTAGAGCAATTGTCCTTTGCCCAGCCAGGATGCAGGCACGACCGCCAAAGGCTTGTGCATGTGGCGCATCATGAGCGCGATGCCCGCGACGGCGATCAGAAGATAGACGGATAGGAACCACACGGAAGCGGACAGTTCGACGCCTGAGACCAGCGGGGCTTTCATCGTTGCGGGCACCACCTTGTAGTCATTGACCCAGGTAGGCACGTTTTTGAAGATGTTCAGGAAGGTGATCCCAAACAGGACAAAGGCGAGAGCGAACACCTCCGTCCAGCGACGCTGTGCGGGGTCGCCCGCGACCCGTCCCGTGCGCCGGGCGAGAAACGCCATGGCGACAGCGATGCCGATGCCGTTAATGAATCCGTAGCTCTGTTCGAGGAAGCTATGCCAGTTGGCGCTTTGCCAGTGCGCCCACTGTGCCGCCACGGCGGCGTCTTGCTCAATGTTGGGATTGCCCAGAGACACGAGCCACAGCTTGATGCATGCCGCGCCAGAAAAGCCGAGTCCCCCAATGATGGCGCTGGTAACTGACGCATGGAGGGCGGGCCGGAGACCGTTGCGGCGCAGCCAGAGGAGCATGGCAAGATAGACACCCAGAATGCCCGCCCAGTCGTCGGAGCGCGGCGGGGTCATGCGAACGCCGAGCAGGGCTGGGAGAAGCAGGAAGGCGATGAGCCAACCGCTCGCCATGTGCACTATGAGCGAAGCGCCGGAACGGAACTCGCCGTGAACGATGAAGTAAATGCAGACAGCGAGCACCAGCCCGATTATCCAGCCGGCATGCTGCGGAATGTCGAGAAACACCTGGGGCCAGTTGATGACGAGGCTTTCTGAGACCTGCGCCGCAGACAGGCCTTCCTTTTCGGCGAGGTGCGCGATGTCGCCTTGACGGCGGACCAACAGCGCGGCGAGATGAGGCGTGAGCCCCAGCAGGTCGAGCAGGCGCTGAACGGCATAGCCGCCGGCCGCGCCCGCGGCGGCGTAAACTGGCAGGCGCAGCGACTTGCGGAAGCGCCGGTCCCAGAGGTCGAATGCGAACATGGCGAGCAGCGCCGCGAAGGCGGGTACCCAGTCTGCGTCAAACCAATACAGGGGGCTTTCGTGCCGCAAGTCGCTTCCCGTGTAAGCCGCTTCCCAGTGCTGAATGAGGAACTCATAAAGCCCGTAGAGCAGGAAGAATGCCGCGAGCACCCAGCAGATCGGGCGGAAAAGGGCCGTCAGCCGGTCGCGGTCCATGGCGCCCGGCAGCGCGGTGCCCGCCCCGCCCAGACCGCCCCACAGGGCCCCCACGACGAACAGGCAGAAGAATCCGTAGTACTGCGACGGGGCATGGCCGGAATGCGTGTAAGCGATGAGCTGCATGTAGGAAATGGAACCGCCAAACGCCCAACCGATAGCACCGAAGAATGCAAAATAGGGGACGCGCGCGCGCCAATCCTCACGCCCCGAGAGAAGGCACACGGCAATGGCCGTCAGGCAACCGGGGATCATCGCGCCATACTCGTGGCCGAAATTGCCGCGAATGCCCCAGCCTATCGACAAGGAGATGGCCGCGAGAAAAACCGTGGACAGGCGGGAACCACGCAGCTTGGACGTGTCGGACATGGTGTCATCCTCCCGGCTACGCGGCCGCCGACAAGACATTGCGTGTACGCTGGCCCCATTGAAAGCCGTTGTCGAAGACATGGCAAAAGAAAGCAGCAACGCATTATCCGCTGAACCGTTTTCTTGTTCAACCTCGATTGCGGGCAATACGCAATGACTCGAGTCACGGATTTCGTAAGACCTGCCGGGCCAGGC
>JAGMZX010000196.1:0-5041 GCA_018005585.1 Candidatus Hydrogenedentota bacterium
CTGCAGCCCGCCGCGGACCAGGCGGCGCAGGCCGGGTTGCGCATCGCGCTGTATCCGCACGTTGACACGTGGTTGGAAACGGTAGGCGATGCCGTCCGCGTCGCGGCGGCTGCGGCAAAAGACAACGTGGGTGTTACGTTCAACTTGTATCACTGGTTGCGCGAGGGGAATCCCGATGCGTTGCGGCCCGCTGTCGAACAGGCGCTGCCGAAGCTGTTCGCCGTCACCATCAACGGCTCGAATCAGGAAGGCAGCATCGAGACGCTGAACCAGGGTGATTTCGACGTCCTCGGCATGTTGCGCACGCTGCGGGAGGTGGGCTACGCCGGGCCGGTCGGGTTACAGGGATACGGCATCGGCGGCGAGGCGCGCGCCAATCTGGCGCGCTCGATGATGGCGTGGCGCGGCTTGACGCAACTGCTGGCGCTCGATTGGGCCTGCCTGCTTGAAAACGGCGACCTGAGCGCGTTCCGCGAACCGGTGGGCGAATGGACAGTGGCGGGCAACGTGTTCAAAAGCCCCGAGGATGAGCAGAAACTCGGGTGGGAACCTGGCCTCGGCGCGGTCTTGAACGGACCTGACGGACAGACGGCGCATCTTGTAACCACGATGGAACACGGCGATGTCGAGGCGCACATCGAGTTCCTGGTGCCCAAGGGTTCTAATTCCGGCGTGTATTTCCAGGGCCGCTATGAAATTCAGGTGCTGGACAGTTGGGGAACCACTGATCCGCAGTACAGCGACTGCGGCGGCATCTATCAGCGCTGGCGCGAAGAGCCGGGCCTTGAGGAAAGCCAGCGAGGCTACGAGGGGCGCGCGCCGCGCGTGAACGCCGCGAAAGCCCCGGGTGAGTGGCAGTCCTTCGATGTCCTCTTTCGCGCGCCGCGCTTCGACGCATCCGGCGCGAAGACGGCCAACGCCGCCTTCCTGCGCGTGCTGCATAACGGCGTGCTCGTCCACGTCAACCAGGAACTGAGCGGACCCACGCGCGCGGCGATGTTCAACGACGAGCAGCCGCTCGGCCCGCTTATGCTTCAGGGCGACCACGGCCCCGTCGCCTACCGCAATCTGCGCGTCCGCACCGTTGACACCAGGCCTTATCCGGAAATTACGGGCTATGACTACGGCGCCAGCCGCGCCGCGCTGCTCGCTTTGGAACGTGACATCCAAAGCGCCCTGCCA
The DNA here is from genome assembly GCA_018005585.1 of Candidatus Hydrogenedentota bacterium. Lineage (NCBI taxonomy): Bacteria > Pseudomonadati > Candidatus Hydrogenedentota > Candidatus Hydrogenedentota bacterium. Next base: position 1,183 of record JAGMZX010000196.1, read on the forward strand.
GACCGCCACGCTGAGATTGAAATGCGGCTGCTCGCGACTTTCGCCGTTCCGGAGGCCACGTTTGCGTGCAGGCAATTCGTTTGCCGCCAGCTCCAGCGCACGGGTTCGGACGCCTGCGTCCTCGCGCTCGCGCCGCTGCTCACGGACCCGCGGCTGTCACACGTGGTCCGGTTCGCGTTTGAGACCATCCCCGGCGCGCTGGTCGAAGAGACAATGCTCGCCGCCCTCCCACAGACCCAAGGCGATACGCGTATTGGCATTATCAATACGCTTGGCGACCGGCGCCGCGACCAGAGCGTGGAAGCCCTCGCGGCGTTGCTGGAAGACGCAGACGTGAACGTGGTCTGCGCCGCGGCGGCGGCATTGGGCAAAATTGCCACGGACAATGCGTTTAGCGCGTTGCTGCGCGCCACGCCCGATGGCGCGCCCGAACGCGAGGAAGCCCTCGCCCGCGCGCTGCTCGATTGCGCCACCGCGCAGTTGGCGCGCGGCGACGTCGAGAAGGCCGCCGGCGTCTTCGAGGCCCTCTACGCGGCGAAACAGACACCCGCGCTGCGCGCGGCGGCGCTCCAGGGGCTGGTCACCGCCCGCGGCGCGGCGACGCTGCCCGCGCTCATCGAGGCTTTGCGCGGCGAAGACGGGGCTTTGTATGCCGTCGCGTTGCAGCTCATGCGGGAACTTCCGGCGCCCGAGGTCGGCGCCGCGCTCCTCGAAGCGCTGCCGTCATTCGACCCGGAGCAAAAAGCGCGCGTGTTGGACGTGCTCGCCGCGCGCGGCGACTCGACGGCGCTGCCTGCCGTGCTGACCGCGTTGCAGGACATCGACGAAACGGTGCGCATCGCGGCCCTGGGTGCGCTGCGCGACTTGGGCAACGACACGTCGGTAGCGGCCCTCGCGCAGGTCGTGGCTACCACAAAAGGACGCGAGAAAGCCGCTGCTGAGGCCGCTCTTGCACGGTTGCGCGGCGCAGGCGTGAATGCCGCCTTGACGGCATTGCTGGCTGACCCGTCGCCAGAGGTCAAGCTGGCGTGCATTGAAGCGCTGGAAAAGCGCCGCGCCGCCGAATCGGCTCAGGCGCTCCTCGAAGCGGCGCGCGACAGCGACGCGCGCGTGCATGCCGCGGCGGTAAGCGCCCTCGGCGCCGTGGCGCCGCCCGAGATGCTGGCAGCGCTCGCCGCTATCCTGGCGCAGGAAAAGGAAGAGACAAAGCGCGACACCGAGGTGGAGGCCGTGGCCGCCGTGGCCGCCCGCATTGAGGATCCGGAAGCCCGTATCGCGGCGCTCATCGCCGCGCTGCCGCCGGAATGGGATGCGCCACTGGCTGGGTCCGTGGCGCGAGTGCTCGGCCATTTGGGCGATTCACATTCTCTGGCGAAACTGCGTGAACTGCTCGCGCGTCCTGAGCCCGAGGTGCGCGACGCCGCTGTCCGCGCGCTGGCGGGTTGGCAAAATGCCGAAGTCTTGCCAGACCTGATCGAGATTGCGCGCGAGGGGCAGGACGACACACACCGAATCCTGGCGTTGCGCGGGGCCATTCGCCTTGTCGAAGCACCCGCGGAACGTATCGCCGAAGACACCGTAAAATTGTGCGTAACGCTGCTGGAATTGGCGGCGCGCCCCGAAGAGCGGAAGATGGCGCTGGGCGTCATTGGCAAAGTATCGCATCCCGGCGCGTTGGCGCTCGCGGTGGAAAAACTCGAAGACGCCGAGGTGGCCGCGGAGGCCGCGCAGGCTATCCTGCAGCTCGCGGAACCACTCGCTGCCGCGAATGGCGATGCCGTGCGCGCGGCGCTGGAACGGATCATTGCCGTGCTTTCGGCGCACGACGCCGCGAAGCAGGCGCAATCTTTCCTGGAACAACTGACCCAACCATGAGGAATGCCCGCACGCAGATCGGGAAGATTCTTAGAAAGCTCGCCAAGAGCATGAGGAACTTGCCATGAACTCGCACGGAACGACCACCCCCCCGCGCGTTTCCCGCTCGAAGCGTTTCTCCCGGCGCGCGTTTCTACGCGCCGCCGGCGCGGCCGCCGCCGCCGTTTCCGTGCCGGTAATCATCCCGGCGCGAGCGCTCGGTTTGGGCCGCCGCATCGGCCCCAACGACAAGATTACCGTCGGCTGCATCGGCGTCGGACCACAGGGGCAGTACGTCATGAAGAATTTCATGAACAACGAGCAGGCCCGCGTTATCGCGGTATGCGATGTGAAGAACGCGTGCTGCCTCGAAGCCAAGCAGCAGGTAGATGGGTTTTACAAGGATGCCAATTGCGTCATCCATCGCGACTTCCGCGAGCTGACCGCGCGCGACGACATCGACGTGGTTTCAATCGCCTCCACGGACCATTGGCACGTGCTGCACGCGCTCAGCGCCGTGCGCGCGGGCAAGGACGTGTACGTCGAGAAACCGCTCGCCGTGAGCATCGCGGAATTGCAGGCGACGCGCGACGCCGTTCACAAGCATGGACGGCTGTTTCAATTCGGCACCCAGCAGCGGTCGTCGCGCGAGTTCCGGTTCGCTTGCGAACTCGTGCGCAACCGCCTGATTGGCGACCTGCACACCATCAAGGTCGGCGCACCGCCCAGTATCCCGTCGGAGAATTTCCCCGAGCAGCCGGTGCCGGATGGCATAGACTACGAGATGTGGCTCGGGCCGGCGCCCTATGCGCCCTACAACGAGAATCGTGTCAGTCACGACTACTGGTGGCATTGCTCCGACTACGCCATTGGCTTTATCTCCGGCTGGGGCATCCACCACATCGACATCGCGCAGTGGGGCAACGACACCGACCTCACCGGCCCGACTGAGATAGCGGGCACAGGCGTGTTCCCGAAGGACGGCATGTGCGACTGCGCGCTGAAATGGAATATCGAGGCGCACTACGAAAACGGCGTGCGCCTGGATTACACGGACGACGGCCAGAACCCGCACGGCATCACGTTCGAAGGTTCCGAAGGTTGGGTCTACGTCAAGCGCGGTCTCATCGACGCGCAGCCGAAGTCCCTGCTGCAGTACACGCTGAAGCCGGACGAGATTCATCTCTACGAGAGCACGAACCACGCAGGCAATCTGCTTGATTGCGTGCGCACCCGCGCGCAGACCGTCTGCCCCATCGACGTGGCGGCGCGGTCCGACACCATCTGTCAAATCAGCGACATGGCCATCCGCGCGGAACGCCCCCTGCGCTGGGATCCGGCGACGGAACGTTTCGCGGGCGACGACGTGGCAAACCGTGCGCTCGCGCGCGCCATGCGCGAGCCGTGGCGCCTGTAGCGAGGGAGATATCATGGCAAAGCTCGGCGTGGGAATCATCGGTTGCGGCTGGGTGGGCGAAGAATACATCAAGGCGTTTCAGGCGGATGCGCGCTCCGAGGTGCGCGCCCTCGTCAACCCGTCGCTGGCGCGCCCGGAGACGTACAAGACCCGGCATGGCCTGAACTGCACGGTCAGCAGCGACGCCGGCGCCATGCTCGCCCGCGATGATATTGACATCGTCGTGGTCTCGACGCCGCACGACCTGCACACGCTCCACGTCGTGGCGGCGGCGAAGGCGGGCAAGCACATCGTGATCGAGAAGCCCGTCGCGCTGACGCTGGAAGACGTGCGGCGCCAGCAGCACGCCGTGCGCGAGGCCGGGACCAAGACGGTGGTCAGCTTCGTCCTGCACTGGAACCCGCTGTTGATGACCGTGGACCGGCTGCTCGGGCTCCAGGCGTTCGGCAATGTGTTCATGGTCGAGGTCGATTACCTCCACCGGATCTGGTGCGGCAGCCAAAAGTGGCTCGGCTCGAAGAAACAGGGCGGCTCCTCGCTGCTCGCCGGCGGCTGCCACGCCGTGGATGCGCTTCGGTGGTTCATGCG
>JAGMZX010000196.1:5141-8503 GCA_018005585.1 Candidatus Hydrogenedentota bacterium
TTTCAGGCGCAGTTCCAGCGACCCTTGCACGCTGATCCCGCGCTCGCCTTGCGCGTCCGGATAATGCAGCACGACCTCGCACGGCGGCTCGATGTGGTAACGCATGACGCCCTCTTCGTCAATGCGCCAATCAACGGCGGCAGTCCTCCCCTCCGGCCCGCCCGGCAAGGGCACGCGCCCCGACGCTTGCCTGAGCGAACCCGGGATGACCCGCAACGCCAGATGGTTTTCACCCAGATCAAAGCGCGGGTGCAGCCCGAGCACGTAGCGGCTGAGTTGCCACGTGGGACAACCCGCCCACTGGTGACAGTGGCTCCATCGCGTGTCAAATACCTCAATCCAGGTGGTCCGGCCGTCTTCAAGCATCCACCCCCAGCACTTGCGATACTGGTCGAGCACAAAATCCATCTCGCCGTTCTCGATGAGCACCGGCATCGCATAATGTGCGAAGTACGGCGTGATGAGACGGCTCTGGTTCTGCCCGGGGTCGCTGAGGCGCGGCGCGCCGGGGTCGTTCGGGAAACACTCGAGCATATGCTGCTTGATATAGGCGAGTGCGTCCGGCTTCTCCGCGTCGTGGAAAAATCCCAGCCGCAGGCCGAGTACCGCGCGGTGATAGCCGGTGGCGCGCCAGTCCGGCTTGCCGGAAGCCCGCCGCTCGTCGAACCACTTCCCAAGTATGCCCGCGAGTTCACGCTCTATCGCCGCGTACTCCGCCCCTTCCGCCGGCTTGCCGAGTGCATCGCACCAGCGGATCATGTCTCGCAACGCCGCGAGATAATGAAGATTTACGCCGATATCGGCGGGCCCATCGTTGCGCACGTAACCCCAATCGACGAAACCCCAGCCCGCCGTGGTGCGCAGGCCGCGCGGCGACATGAATGACTGGAACGCCGCAATGTTGCGCTCCGCCGCGGGGAAGAGCTCTTCAAGCAGGGCCCTGTCGCCCGTGAGTTCCCAGTAGTGCAGGCAGGCGCTGACCCATTGCGCGGCATAGGTGGACAGGTACGCGCCGCCGCCGGGGCACAGGCCCGAGACCAATCCGTCCTCCCGCGCACATTGCGCGCACTGCACGAGGCCGCGCCGGCACAGCCGCAGGTCGCCGTAGGCCGCGGCGGCGATGTCCATGCCCACGGCTACGACGTCGCCCGCCCATTGACCACGCTCGCGCGTGGGATTGTCGATGAGCGCATCCTCGGCGCAGGCGCGGTGCGTCTCGACGCCCGTCATCCAGATGCGCTCCAGCAACGGGTCGCCGCAGATGAAGGCGCCGTCCGGCGGGCCGTAGTAGCATCGCTCGACAAATCCCTCTTCAACGAAGCGCGCCTGCTCTGACGGAGCGATCACGTGGACTTCCAGGAATCGCCCGCTGCGCGGCGTCAGCGGTGAGAATTCCTGCAGGCCGCCCCGCGCCACATAGTGATCGAGGCTGCACGAATCGCTGGCGGACAGGGTAATCCACGGCGAGACGCGCCCGTGCGCGAGCGATTCGCTGTACGCAAACTCGACCACCGCGCCCGCGGGCAGTTCCAGCACGAAGCGAGGACGCCCCAGGCGTACCCGGCCCAAATCATAGCGCCGCCAGACGCCCTGCGGCGGCAGGTTCTCGCATTCCAGGTCGCGAAGGAAGAATCGCGCGGCGACATTGTCTTGCTCATAGCCAAATACTTCCGCGAGCGGCCCTTCTGCAGCAGAAGTCAACGGATGCGTGAATTGCTGCACCGCGCCGGTGCTCAGGGGCTTCATTTCACCCAAAGTCACGGCCGCCGGGACCGGCCGCGCCCACGGTTCGTCGTCAAACGCCACGTCACGCCAGTCCTCAGGAAGCCTGCGCGTGTCGCACCACTCGATCCACCCCAATTGCGCGTTGATGCGGCGCACCTGCGGGCTGAACCCGTCGAGTTGCGCGCATTTCCAAGCGATAGGCAGCTCCTCGCCGTTCACCAGGGCCGCGCAATACAGAAAAGGCGAGATATTGTCCAGAATGCGCGTCGCGAGCCCCTCGTGATGCACTTGGGCGGCCAGGACATGCCCTCCGGCAGACAGCGTTACGCGCCGCGCATCGTATTCGGGGTACTGCACAGGAAAACGGGCCGGACCTTCCATCAGGCATTCGCCGTCGAGCCATAGCACGAACCACGCCGCGCCCAACGACCGGATTTCCACCTCGGCCGCCCCGGCCAGTTCAAAAGCGCCGCGAAAGCCAACGTACACATCGGCCTTTTCCGCGGCAACATCACCACACCACAGGAATTTGCCCTCCACAGGCGCCTGCCTTTCTTCCGCGTGTCCGGAATCCGCAACCAACAGGATTGCCGCCAATGCGAGCCCGCCGTATCTGGTCATGCGTGTATCCCTTCCGCGCTTTCATAACTCCCGCGCGGACTATGCCACATTTGAAAAGCGGATTTCAGGCGGCAATACTGATTGCATGACGAACACTGTGACGTTTATTGTGTTCAATCTCTGCATGCACGGAGATCACGCCATGCACCGCGGTTGTCTTGTATGTGAAACCGGTACTAGTCTCGCAAGAATCAACTGAAACAGGCCGGTGAGATTTGGTCACATGAAAAAATCAGATTCCCCGCGAGCGAAGGCCGGCTTCGACCCCTCGGCAGCCGCAACTACTCCACACGGACGGGTGTCGCGTGTTGCAGTACAAACCGCCTGCCTTGGGAACCGCACCTCATTGAGTATCAATAGCTGAAATTGTGGAGACCATGCCATGGACGACCGTCATTCCGAAACAGAATCCAGACCTTGCGTTTCCAAGACGGGCGCCGAATCCGCCCCAAGAACGCGTTGCGGTTGCGGCCCGGCCGGATGCGGCAACGGTCTGCCGCGCCGCGAGTTCCTCCGGCGCGCGGGCGTGGGTATCGTAGCCACTTCGCTCGTTCCCGGCCTCTTGCCAATGGCCGGGCCGTTTGGCGCGGCCGATACGGACCACGGCCATCTCGTGCCAGCGGACAAGAAACTCAGTGACGCTTGGCTGCGGAGTCTCTATGAGCGGGGAGCGAAGGAGGTCTGGCGCGGCAAGAGCCTCGACAACATCGGGATGCCCTGCGGCGGCATCGGCGCGGGGCAGCTCTACCTCTGCGGCGATGGCACGCTGGGTTGCTGGCAAATCTTCAATAACGCGGCGTCGAACTGGGTCGAAGGCACAAACGCCACGTACCAGCACAAGGGTATCGCGAAGCCCGTGGACCAAGGCTTCGCCATCTCCGTACTCCAAGGCAGCGACGTGACGTGGCGTCCGCTGAGCAAGGAAGGGTTCGCGAACATCGAATTCCAGGGTGAATACCCGATTGGAACCGTGCGCTATGCCTCGCCGGGCTTTCCCGTCAAGATTGCGATGGAGG
>JAGMZX010000197.1 GCA_018005585.1 Candidatus Hydrogenedentota bacterium
TTTTCCGGCAAGGAATACGGCCTCGTCGGATGCGAGGCAGGCGGCCGCATAGCTCTGCGCGGCGCGGATGTGTTCCGGGCACAGTTCGGGATAGGCTTCGAACAATTCTTCGGCGGACCAGCCGTCGCCAAGGCGTTCGAGGATCAATTCGACGGTCAGGCGGGTTCCCTTTATAACGGGCTTGCCCAACATAACCTCTGGCCGCTGTTCAATGTATTCTTGCCAATTCATGCATCCAACCTCTTTGCAGTAAGAATACCAGACGATACGCGGTCCAGAAAAGGCGGCGCAATCCGTCTGTGACCCGATTGCGGGGGAGCCTCCCCGTGTCCGGGGAAATCCGGGCCATCAAGACGGGCCGGACACCCCGGCCGTTACGGGGCCGCCTGTATTGAGCCTTGCCTTTGCCCGTTGCTGCGAAGCGCATTTTCCCGCCGGCTGAATAAAACAAAAACATCATGCGTCCTGTAGTACGAAAGGTGCGGAGGCCGGGGAAAGAGGCCTGGCGCTCAGAAAACGGCCCCCGGACATTTGGAGGGTACTACCATGCAAAACGATAACGCTCTACGTGTGTCCGTGCTCGTTCTAACCGTCATTGCCGCCGCCTGCGTTCCCGCCGCGGCTTCGGGCGCGGCGCGCCCGGTGGTCCTGGACGTGGGCGCGCCGTGTGGCTCGCGGGCGCCGCTCCTCGCGCAGGCGTCTTGCGGCGGCGGTGACAGGGTGTTCCTGGACTTCACGCCGTTCCCGGACGGCGAAGCCATCAGCGGCGGCATCGCGCTCGAAAGCGCGTGCGGCGCCGACCGCAACCCGTATTACCGGGAAAGCCTGCGGCTGCTGAACGACAACAGCTATCTCGAGGCGTCCTTCGAGGTGCGCGGCATGCCTCGCGACGCCGCTCTGACGTTGCGGCACCTGTCCTCGGCCTCAAGCGAGGCTTACAACGGAGGCTGGTCGCCCGTGAGCGTTTACGTCAACGGCGGCGCCGTCGTGCGCGACCATTCACCGGACGAACACGGCATGATGGAGGAAACGTGGGACCTCGGCGAACTGCTCCAACCCGGCCGCAACACCATCCGCATCCAGGCGGAAGACCTTCAGACACACTACTGGGTGCAGCGGATCGAAGTAGCCTGGCGCGGCGGTCCGATGGGCCCCGGCCCCGGGCACGGGCCCGGCCCCGGACATGGGCCCGGCCCCGGACACGGACACGGGCCCAGACCGGACGGCGGCCAAGGCCCGCGCAGCCTGTACATCGATTTCTCGGGCGTTCCGGACGGACCGGCGGAGGCGCGCGGAATGGACCTCACCGCCGCCGAGGGCGTGGACGAAAACCCGTACTACAAGCAAAGCCTGCGCCTGCTGGCCGACGGCAGCTACGTGGAAGTGGTTTTTGACGCAGCCTATTCAGGCGAGTACCGCGAACTGCTGCTGCGCCATCTGTCTTCGGCTGCGAGCGAGGCTTACAACGGCGGCTGGTCGCCCGTGAACGTTTACGTGAACGGCTACGCCGTGGCATCGGACCATTCGCCCGATTCGCACGGCTTCATCGACGAAGCCTGGGACATCAGCGGCATAGTCCAACAAGGCCGCAACGTGGTGCGCATCGAGGCGGGGGACCTGCAGACCCATTACTGGGTGCAGCGGGTCGAGGTAGGGAGGTAATCGGCAGGGCGCTTGTTCCCGACAGGGGCCGCGCGCCGCCCGCGTTTGCCGGTGCGCGGCCTTCCTTGTATACTTCGCCGCGGTCATGCTTCGCGGCTGGAAGAGCCGCGACGGGCGCGCTGTTTTGCGCGAGATGGGGTGCAGCGGTCTATGCGTTTTTTCGGATGCTACACGTTTGCGTGTCTGGGCCTGTGTCTTTTGTGCGGCGCGGCTTCCGCCGCGGAGCGCGGCAGCGGCGGCATGACGGCGCCGGCAAGTCCGGCCCCGCAGAAGTGGGCGGTTATCATCGGCGTCGGCAATTACGATGACGTGACCATCTCGGACCTGCCCAGCGCGGTCAACGATGCGCGCGCCCTGCGCGACCGGCTTGTCGCCATGGAACAGGGCTTTCCTGCCGCGAACGTTCTGTTGCTCACGGACGGCGAAGATGACATGCACGCGCCCACGCGCGAGAACATGATGAAGTTCCTTTCCAGCACGTTGTCCATGCCCGGCGAGGACGACACGGTGCTTGTCTACTTCGCTGGTCATGGCGTGATGGCCGACGACCAGCTGTACCTGCTGCTGCGCGACGCGACGACCGAAGACGTCGCCTTCAGCGGATTCGCATTTGCCGAACTCAAGGCGCTTCTGGAAAACGTGCCCGCCAAGAAGAAAATCCTGATACTGGACGCCTGCCACGCAGGCGCCGGGCGCGGTCTTGGAGACAAACTAAGCAAAGAGGCTCTCGCGGAGATCGAGAGCGCGTCCAGCGGCACGGTCACTCTCACTTCGTGCGGCGAGCAAGAGCAATCCTACGATATGTCCGAAACTGGCCACGGTGCGTTTACGTATTTTTTGCTCGAAGCCCTGACCGGCAAGGCCGATAAGGACGCGGACAACCTGATAAGCGCGCACGAAGCCGCTTATTACACCTGGGAGCAGACACGCCGTTGGGCCGCGGACCAGGGTTTCCAGCAGACCCCGCAACGCACGGAGAGCGTCTCCGGCGAAATCATTCTCGCCAGGCCGTACACCCCGGCCGCCGATGCTTCCTCCGCACGAATCGAGCAACCCACCCCGCAGCCGCCCTCGGCGATTGGCGTGCCGTTTCTTGAGGAATGGCCCGTGCTGCGCGGGGCGGCGGAGTGGTTGCGGCAGGTCCCGAGTGAAGCGTTGACCGCCGCGATAGCGGGGCTGGCTTTTCTTGGTTCCGCGACGGTCTGGGTGTGGCGTTCGCGTCGCCGCCGCGCGTTTGCGAAGGCTTACGGGGCCAGCGCGCCGTACGAAGAGGAAGTGTTGCCCCCGCCGCCCCCGCCGCCGCTGATGGAAGGGGGGCTTCAGGTAGTCGTGAACGTGCCTGAGGCGCGCGTGAAGATTAACGGCAAACTCGCGGGCGCAACGCGCTTGAAAGCTCCGCTATGCCTGCCGAACCTCGTTGCCGGCGAGTATCTGGTGGAAGTGGACGCGCCCGGGCGCCAGCCGCAGGCGCAGCGGGTGAACATCCCGCCAAAAACCTGGGTCAACGCGGGCTTTATCCTGCGGACGGTTGGGGATACGCCCAAGCCCTCCAAACGCGCGCCCAGGCGCAAGAAGCGCCGCCGCTGGCCCGGTTATGCCGCCGCGACGGTCGTCGCCCTGCTGCTCGGCGCCGCAGGGTACGTAGGCTGGAACGAGATGCAGCGGGCGCAAATCCAGTCGCGAGAACTGCCGCCGATGGACCTCGACGCCGAGCCGCGCACCGGCCTGACACGCACCCTGGACCTTGGAAACGGGGTAACGCTCGAACTGGCCGGCATTTCCGCGGGCAGGTTCGTGATGGGCAGCCCCGAAGACGAAGAACAGCGCGTCGTAGCCGAAACGCAGCATCAGGTAACCCTCACGGACAGCTTCTGGATGGGCAAATACGAGGTTACACAGGCGCAGTGGGAGCGCGTGATGGGGGCCAATCCGAGCTTCTTCAAGGGCGACCGCAAGCAGCCGGTTGAGACCGTGTCCTGGGAGGACTGCCAGGAGTTCTTGCGCAGGCTGAACGGCCGGGTCAGCGGCGCGTTTTTCCGCCTGCCCACGGAAGCGGAATGGGAATTCGCATGCCGGGCCGGCACTTCGACGCCTTTCCATTTCGGGGAGACGGTCTCGACGGACCAGGCCAACTACAACGGGCACGCCACCTACGGCAGGGGGCGCAAGGGCGAGTACCGGCGCAAGACGACGCCCGCGGGCGCCTTCCCGGCCAATGCCTGGGGCCTTTGCGACATGCACGGCAACGTGTGGGAGTGGTGCCAGGACTGGTACGGCGAATACCCGGAGTCTTCCGTGACGGATCCGCACGGCGCGCGCGGCGGCGAACACCGCGTCGTTCGGGGCGGTTGCTGCGCCGACGGCCCCGCGGCCTGTCGCTCTGCAAACCGGAACCGGGGCCTTCCTACGGACAGGAAGGCCAATGTCGGGTTTCGCGTGGTCGCCGTGTCCGCGCGATAAAGAAAACGCCTCCTGACCGGTCCCCGGTCAGTCCAGCTTGATGTATCGGGCTTCGGGGGCAACGGCCCCGGGCTCGACGGAGCGGATGCGCAGGGTGCCTGCGTCCGCGCGGGGCTCGATGTGCACCGCGGCGCAAATGCCCAGCTTCGCGTTGCGGTAGAGCGGATAACCCAGCTGCTCGTTGCGCACGAGCACCGGGAACTCCGTGGCGTCCCAGTTGTCCCAGCGCAAGGGTCTCCCTTCGGGGGTGTAGGTGCGGCACGCCTGCACGCCGGGTGTTTCATCGAACAGCGCGTTCAGGTTGCCCTCGGGCAGGGCGAGTTCCACGGCAAACCCGAATGCGCGCAGGGGCGTCACTTCGCCGGGCGCCAAATCATAAACCTGCCAGCCGCCGGGCGTCTGCGCGGGCACAGCCTGGCCGGCGTTCGAGCCGGAGGGCGCGGCCGGCGCGCCGTCCCCGTGCGGCGCGGAATCCTGGAACACCGGGACCGTCGTGTTCCACCAGGCCAGAAACTCGTTGAGAGTCCTGGCCTCGGTGAAGAAATAAATGGCCCAGAGCACCGCCGTGACAATCGCGGCCAGCGTGCCGCCTATTCCGATAATCCGGGTCCAGCCTTTCTTTTTGTTGTCCGCGTCCATAGCGACAGACTCCGGCCTCTTGTCCTCGCGCTCTTCGACCCCGCAAAAGCCGCCAGGTTCGCAACGCGTCCTGCGTGGCGGCTCGCGCCGCGTCTCTGATATTCTGAGCAGGGAGGTTCTTCGTATGCAATCGGGGACGCTGCGCGTTTTTTTGGGGTTGTGGCTGCTGGCGTGTCTGCTGGCCGGATGTGAAGCGCCGCAACCGGCCCGCGGCAGCGCCGGCACGGCCGCGCCGCCGCCCGCGGCGGACTGGGCTGCGGGCCGCAAGTTCGGCGTGGTCGTTGGCGTGAACCGCTACGACGACGCGGGCATCGGCAACCTGCGTTTCGCCGTGGCCGATGCGGCGGCCATCCACGCCGCGCTGACGCAGGCGGAAAACGGATTCAATCCTGAGCAGCTTGCGCTGCTCACGGACGATATGCCGCAGGACCGGCAGCCGACGCGCAACAACATCCTGAAGTACCTGAACAACTTCATCGGGCTGGCGGGCGCGCAGGATACCGTGCTGGTCTATTTCGCGGGCCACGGCACGACGGAAGATAGCCGCCTGTATCTGATGCCCTCCGACGGTTCGGCCTCTCTCGCCGCCAAGACCGGCGTCGCTTTTGAAGACGTGCGCGGCATGCTCGAAATCTCGCCCGCGAAGCGCAAGGTGCTCTTGCTCGATGCCTGTCACAGCGCACAGGGCCGTTCGGTGCGGCGCATGGACCGCAGCGTGGCCGACCAGCTCCAGTTCGACTCGGAGGGCATGGTCGTGCTCGCGTCGTGCGGGCCCGACGAGGTTTCCCACGAGATGGAAGAGACCGGCCATGGCGCGTTCACGCATTTCCTGCTCGAAGGCCTGTCCGGCGCGGCGGACACCAACGGCGATACGCTGATCGGCGCCAAAGAACTCAGCGTCTTCGCATGGGACCGCACCCGGCTCTGGGCTTCAAACAAGGGCCTCACGCAAAATCCATGGGACCTGTCCAGGGTCTCCGGTGATATTGTACTGACCAGCGTGATAACTGTGGATGGTGAAAGCAGTGATAGGCAGCCTGAAGCCGGCGACGAAATGACCGTGGAACTCGGGGGCGGGGTGACCCTGGAGATGGTGTGGATACCACCGGGGACTTTCGTGATGGGCAGCCCTGCGAATGAAGCGGGCAGAGAGGATGACGAAACGCAACATACGGTAACGATCACGCGCGGGTTCTGGATGGGCAAATATGAGATAACGCAGGCGCAGTGTGAGCGATTGACGGACACCAAATCCAGCTATTTCACCGGCGACCCGGACCTTCCACTGGAGAACATTTCTTGGGAAGGCTGCATGGTCCTTCTGGAAAGCCTGAATCGCAGGACCCGGGGAGGAGGTTTTCGTCTGCCAACAGAGGCGGAGTGGGAGTACGCTTGCCGTGCAGGTTCGACAACGCCCTTCCACTTCGGTCAAACGATTTCAACCGACCAAGCTAACTATAATGGTAATTTCACTTACGGTAAGAGCCGAAAGGGTATGTTTCGAGACAAGACCACGCCCGTTGGAAGTTTTCCCCCAAACGCGTGGGGCTTGCATGACATGCACGGGAACGTCGGGGAATGGTGTTGGGACTGGTACGAGGATGATTTCTATGACCGTGGCCCCGACCATGACCCAAAGAATAGTTCCGGGGGCGAGTATAGGGTGATACGGGGCGGCAACTGGATGGACGACCCCGCAGAATGCCGGTCTGCCAAACGGCGCTACGCGGACCCCACGGACTGGGACTCATACGTGGGAGTTCGGGTGGTTCTTGACGATTAGCATCAAAGCTCCGAGTGCGCGTTTCTCTATCTCGCATAGGCAAAGGTGAGGAACCATGTCATGAACAAATCCCGCAGCAGAAGTTTGCAGTTGATACTGTGTTCGGCGGCGTTGCTGGCGTGCATGACGTTGCGGACGGCCCCCGCCTTCTGCGCGGCCGCGGAGCCGGGCGCGGAACTGCGCAACGAAGCGGCCGCGCGCCGCTTCTTCGACGAGGGGCGGCAGCGGACGCTGCCCGCTCCCGCTGCGTCGCGCGAGGCGGGCGGCTCGCTTGAGGCGTTGTTCGACGACCAGGGCGCTGCTTCAACGGCTTCGCAGGGCGCGGGCACCGGTCTGCGGCGCGAACTGCCGCAGCGCGAGCTATTGGGCCGGCTCCGGGAACTGGACAAGCACGCGCAACCGTCCGGCGCTTTGACGCCGCCGGAACAGCCGCTGGACGGCGGCCGCTCGAAGGGATATGGGGCGAATTGGACCATTCTGGTGTACATGGCCGTCGATGCAAGCGACATTGACCAGGCTACGGTTCCGATCATCGCAGAAATGGAGCAGATAGGCTCCAGCGGCCTGGCCAACGTGGTCGCGCTGGTGGACCGCTCCTACGGCGCGGGCGACTACGGCGGCGCACGCGTGGCGTGGATTCAGCGCTGGCCGCAGCCCGCGGGGCAGTCCCTGGTGCATCCGGACACTTCCTACGCCGTAGGCGAGGTAAACACGGGCGACCCGAACACGTTGGCGAGCTTTATCCAGTGGGGCACGCAGGCCTTTCCGTCGAATTACCGGGCGCTCGTGATTATGGGCCATGGCGGCGGCTGGCGCGACGTGAACGCGGGCGCGGGCGGCGTCAGTTGGCTGGGCTCCAGCAAGGAGGTCGGGTACGACGAAACAAGCGGCGAAGACGCGCTGACTTCCCTCGAACTGCGGCAGGCGTTGCAGGCGGGCGGCACCCGTTTCGACCTCATCGCGTTCAGTTCTTGCATGATGGGCATGACCGAGGTCGCGTACGACCTTGACGGCTACTGCGATGTGGTCGTGGCCTCAGAGGAAACGATGTTCGGGCCCCTGGCGATGGGCCTCTGGCTCTACGCGATGAACTGCTACACCGACATCGACGCCTGGAACGCCGCCTCTTTCATGCTATGGGCGTTTCAGTACCGGCCCATCAACGAACAGCACGACCAGACCCTGGCCGTGGCGCTGCCGGGCCGCATGGGCGAATTCGTGAAGGCGCTGAACGCAGTAGTGACCTGTTTCTGCCGGGAAATTCAGACCAACGGCAACGCACTGCAGGCCGTCCACATTGCGCGCCAGTATTCCGGCCCCGAAATGGGCGCGGAAGGCGGCCAGCCTTGGCCGTATATCGATATCGGCATGTTCCTGTACATCACGGCCAACTACGATGCTTTCACTCCCGAGACGCGGGCCGCCGCGGCCTACGCGCAACAGGTCTACGACTGGGCGGTTCCGCTGTTTGTCCGGAGCATCGAGCCGCGGCGCACCGGGCTGTCCATCTTCTTCCCGAACTGGAGCCAGTCGAACGCGCCTTATCTGTACGACTACACGCCCGAGAACATCCGCTTCGCGGAGGCGTGCCTCTGGGCGCCGTTCATCCGCGCCTATGCCGGGGGCGGGCGCTCTTGGGAAATGCCCGCGGACAGGGACGCGGCCGCGCCCGGACGCAGTGCCCCCCAACCCGTGAATATTGTTTTCGGGTTGGAGGATTTCGAGACGAGCAGAACCTACGTTCTGCCAGAAGGCATCCGCCAGCAGACCCCGCAACCGCCCGCCGCGGCTTCGACTTCTTTGGACGCCTTGTTCGACCAGCCGCAGCAAGGCGGCCAGAACCCAAGCCAAGACCAGGGCCAGGACGCGCCG
>JAGMZX010000198.1 GCA_018005585.1 Candidatus Hydrogenedentota bacterium
CTTGCCGGGCCCTACGGGCTGTGCGGGCGGTAACGGCGCCGTGGGCGGCGCGGGCGGCGCGGGCGCCAAGGGCGGGACCGGCGGCGCGGGCGGCAAGGGCGGCGACGGCGGCTATGGCGTACCGGGCATCGTGAAGCTGCATGGCTCCGTGGTGCTTGGCGAAGACCTGACCGTGGTGGCGGACAATCGTTACGACCCAGGCTCCGACAGTACGGACTATCAGGGCAAACTGACCATTATTTCGAACATGAATTCCACCGCGGTAAACGATCACCTGCCGCTGTTGTCCAATCCCAGCAACGCCAATCGGGTTCATGTCGGCGTAACAACAAACGATTCCTTACTCAAGGACGACAGCATCTACGCGGGCTCGGCGGTGCAATGCCCGCTGGTGCCCGAACTGACAACGGGGCCGGCGGTGGCGGGCCTGTTGAGGCCCGGCTATTGGAACCAAGCTGTCGTCGACAGCGCCACCCCTGTTCAGACGAAGAACGGCTGCGAATTGTATCTCCTGTCCGGCGCTTCAAGCGTCTACGACGGCTTCGACCAGGTTGTGGTCAAGAATGTGTCCGGCGGCGGAGTAATCGGCATGTTCCTGCAAGTGGCGGGATATCCGCCGGTGCTGATCAACACCACGGGCGACCTCGCGGCAGGTGACGTTTGGACGACCACCATCGAAGCCGGACTGGCGGGATTGCCAGTGCTGGTGCAGGGCGCGACGATTACCTCGCACCCGCAAAACGCGGACCGCTGGCCCGGCGCGGCAAGCGTGAAGTTCTCCGTGACGGCAGTCGGCGATACGCCTCTGACCTACCAGTGGTACCGGGATTTGGACGCGGACGGGGAACCGGACCCGGAGGAAGTAATAGACGGCGCGACGTCACCGGACCTGAACCTGTACAACGTGCAGGAGAGCGACCAGGGCCACTACCTGTGTACCGTGACGAACGTCGCGCGAACCGTGAAATCGAACCCGGCGTTCCTGAATATCTTCGACGGGCCTGAAATCGTCGTGCATCCGGTCCCGCTTTCGAAATGGCCGGGTGAATCGGCGCAGTTCGCGGTGCTCGCAACGGGTCCCGGCTTGAATTACCAGTGGCAATTCCAGCACGGCAGCACGGGCGACTGGGAGAGCCTGCCGCTGGAGATTACCGCCACGCTCGATATCGACCCGGTGCAGGAGTCGCACGAAGGCGACTACCGATGTGTCGTGTCAAATCCGGTTGACACGGTTACCTCGAACCCGGCAACGCTGACGGTGAAAGACCTGCCGCAGATTGTCAAGCACCCGGAGGATGTCACGGCGCCGGTGGGAACGCCGAATATATTCTTCAGCGTCATCGCCACGGGCACGAGCCTGGACTACCGCTGGGAGACGAATCGTACTGGAGCCTGGGAGATCATCGCGGGCGAGACGGCCAGCACGCTCGTGATTCCGTTCATGCAAGCGTCGGACGTGGGGCAATACCGGTGCCGCGTCGCGAACGGCGGCCTCCCCTATGACGACTCGTCCGGCCTGGGCGGCGGCGTCCTGTCCAACGAAGCGACGCTGTCTGCCGGTGACCCGGGCATCCTGCAACAGCCACAATCGCTGACGGTGAACCCGCTGGACCTGGCGGAATTCACGGTGGTGTCGGTCACCGCAGGCGATCCGGCCGACTTGACCTACCAATGGTACAAGGACGACACCCCGATTTTGCTCGAGCAGAATCCCTCGGCGCAGTCGCAGACGCTGAGCATAGCGGAAGCCGTGGAAGCGGACGAGGGCGTCTACAAGGTGCGCATCGACGGACCGGGCGGCTACGTGGTATCGAGCACTGCTACACTGACAGTGAACGACCTTCCGGTAATCACGCAGCAGCCGCAGGACCTCCGCGTCGATGCCGGCGGCCTCGCGTCGTTCACGGTCACGGTTGACAGTGTGCTGCCCGTCAGCTACCAGTGGCGGTATACGGACCCGGTCACGCTGGTAACGACGAATATCTTGGATGCGAACGCCGACACGTACACGATACCAAGCGCAACTGATGACGACGACGGCCTCTACGAGTGCGCCGTAACCAGCGCGGCGACGGTCAACACCGGACCCGTCGTTTCCGACCGCGCGCAGCTGGTCGTCGGGCACGTGCTCGAAATCACCGCGCTGTCGGGGGGCGGCGCAGTCTATGTCGGCGACCCGATCTTCTTCTCAATTACGACACAATACGGCCTCGGGACTCGCACTTACCAGTGGTACAAGGACGCCGTGCCGGTCGGGCCGTCGGCGCAGTCCACGCAGGAGACCTGCACGTTCGACGCGACTGTGGTCGTCAGCGCGGACTTCGTCCACGCGGGCGCCTATGTCTGCAGGATCTCGGATGACCGCGGCACAGTGGTATCCGACCCGTTGCAGGTAGAGGTGTTCGCGCACTTGGGCAAGCCGGAAGTTGCGGTCGCAGTCAACGGTCTGCCGTATGAAGCAAGACCGGTAGAATGCACAGTTGGCGATGCGGTCACGCTGATTGCTTCGGTCACGGGCGGGATGCCGCCGCTCGACCGCAATTGGCTGTTCGAATCGGGCACCGGTAACAAGGTACTGCCGGATTCGTGGACGGAGAATGGCCCAGAAGCCATCATAGAGGAGATTGAGCCCGATAACGAAGGCTGGTATGCCGTGGAAATCGGCGACAGCGGGTCTGACCTCGGCGTATCCGACCCGGTCTACATCTCCGTGGACCTTGGCCTGCCCGTGGGCGGCCTGATCGGGCTTGTGGGGTTGAGCGCCGCGTGCAGCCTCGCCGGGCTGCTCACGCTGCGCCGCCGCCGCTGAACCTGCTCACAGGCGAGACATGCCGCGCGCCCTTCCCGGTACGCCGGGGAGGGCGCGCGCTTGCTCGGGGACACCGTCGCAGTGTATCAGGCCCGCGTCAATCCGGCACGGTCACGCCCCGCGACTGTAAATAGGCCTTGAGTTCCGGAATGCCGATGAGATGGAAGTGGAACACGGACGCGGCCAGGAGAATCGATGCACCTGCCTCGACCGCCTCGTAGAAGTGCTCCAGTTTCCCCGCGCCGCCGGACGCCACTACCGGCACGGATACCGCGCCCGCAATCGCGCGGATCACGGGAAGGTCGTACCCGGTCCGCGCACCGTCGCCCGCCTTGCTTGTGGGCAGGATGCAGCTCGCGCCAAGCCCGGCCATCTTTTTCGCGAATTCGACGGCGTCACCGCCGGTGGCGGTGCGCCCGCCGTCAACATACACTTCGTAGCCTGAAGCCAGGGCGGGATTCCGGTCCACGTCGATAGCCACGGTCACGGACTCGGCCCCGAACCGCGCGGCCATCTCGCTGATGAGTTCCGGCTTTCGGAACGCCGCGCTGCTCACGGACACCTTGTCCGCGCCCGCATCGAGCACAGCCGCCGCGGCCTCGATGCTGTTGATACCGCCGCCCACCGTGAAGGGGATGGTTGCGGCTTCCGCCACGCGGCGCACCACTGCAAGCATGGTAGGCCGGTTTTCGACGGTCGCGGTGATGTCAAGCAGGGCCAGTTCGTCTGCCCCCGCCGCGCAGTAAGCTTGGGCGCAGGCTACCGGATCGCCTGCGTCCCGGATATCAACGAAGTGCACTCCTTTTACAACCCGGCCGTTCTGCATGTCCAGACACGGCATAATGCGCGCAGATTTGCTCATAAAGTGCCTTTCCATTCGCGTGCGGGCGCGGCCCCGCGTGTCTGGCGGGCATCATACCGCGTACCATCGCGGCAACCAAACAGGGGCCTTCACATGCGTCAGCTTCTTTTTCCCACCCCCGTTTTGACAGTCTCGGCCCCGTTTCACAGCGTCGCAAGCTTCGGCAAAGCAACACAGAAGACAGGCAGCCGACGAAGACTCATCTGCTCCTGTGCGTGGTAGCGGCGTTGAGCGCAGGCTGCGCGCAACAGCCGGAAGGTCTCGAGCGGGTCGGCCTGAACGGGTTCGACCCAGGCGACAACGCCGCGGACTGGAGTGATTGCCCGTGGTCCATGACCTATTTCATTCCGGACGGCAAGCAGGAGGGGCATCTCTACGCGGGCACCGCGAATGTGGAAACGGGATTCGAGGTCTGGAAGTTCGAAGGGCACGGCGGACAGGGGCCGGTCCGCGTCATCGCGAACGGCGCGACCGGCCAGAAGAGCATGGCGGTGTCCAACCTGTGCGCATTCCGTGACGCGCCGTATCTGGGCGCCATGATCGTCGGTGGCGCGCGGTTCCGCGGCGCTCTCGACATCCTGTTTGGCAAACGCCTCTTCGGCCCGCTTGCGGCCCTGTTCGATACGGGCGGCGACCTCTACCGCTCGACGGACGGTACGCGCTGGGCGCCGGTGTTCACGAATGGCATGGGCGACCCCTACAATTTTGGCGTGCGCAATATGGTTTCGTTGGACGGGTGGCTGTATCTCGGCTTGGTCAACAACTTCGACGGCCTGGAGATCTGGCGCGGGGAAAAGGCGGCGCAATAACGTGCGCCGGGGCCGCGCCGCGAATGGTGCGGACGCGCACGGCTTGGCTATACTGGGCGGCGCCGGCATATAAGGAGCACGCCATGCGACTGAGCATCGGGGGATACAGTTTTCATCGGCTTCTCGAAGCGGGGAAGCAGGATATCTTCCAATACATTCGCGACTGCAAGGAACTGGGCGCGACGCAGCTCGATCCCTGGAACGCGCAGCTTGCGCCCATCCGCGACACGGACCTCGTGGCGCACGCGGGCAGCAATCCGGGCAACGCGCGCCTATCCGCACAGGACGACGCCTATCTCGCGCGTGTGCGCGAGGCCGCGGATAACGCGGGACTCCCGTTCGGGTGCATCGCGGTCGACGGCGCGCACATCTACGAGCCGGACCCCGCGGCGCGCGCGGCGAACCGGCGGCTGGCGGACCGGTGGCTCGAGGTGGCGCGCATCCTGGGCGCGCCGCAGGTGCGCATCGACGCGGGCGGGCCGGCGGAATTGCCGGAGGACGTGTTCGCGATCCTTGTGGACGGTTACCGCGACCTGATCGCGCGCGCGGGAGAGCAGGGGATCGAAATCCTCATGGAGAACCATTGGGGACCGACCGTGATCCCGGATAACGTGGTGCGCATACTGGACGCCGTGGACGGATTGGGCCTCTTGTTCGACAGCCACAACTGGGCGCCGGGCATGGCCGAGCGCGGCTGGACGCTCTGCGCGAAGTATGCGCGCTCGACGCATTTCAAGACCTTCTCCTTCGACGCGGACGGCAACGAGCCGTCCGTCGACCTGCCCCGCGCTATACGCTTGCTCGTGGAAGCGGGCTATGACGGCTGCTGGGGCATCGAAAGCTGCCCGGAGGACGGCGACGAATATGGCGCGGTGCGGAAGACCGCCGCGCTGATCAAGAGGTCGCTCAAAGAACTGAGATGGCATCCGGAGTGACACGCATGGACTTGAACGAAAACGCGCCCAAGACCCGCGTCGGCATTATCGGCGTGGGCCAGATCGGCAAGATACACATGGAAAACTACCGGTCGGTGCCGCATGCCGAGGTTGTGGCCATCGCGGACGCCGATGAAGCCGGGGCGCAACGCGCGGCCGCGCAATACGGGGTCGCGGACGCGTATCGCGACGCGCGGCAACTGCTGGCGCGGGACGACATCGAGGCGGTGGACGTGTGCCTGCACAACAACTTGCACATGCCGTACACCGTGGCCGCGCTCGAGGCGGGCAAGCACGTGTACTGCGAGAAACCGATGGCGGGCGCATACCGGGACGCGGAAACCATGTTGCGCACGGCGCGCGCACACGGCAAGATGCTGTCGATCCAGCTTTCGACGCTGTTTTCGCGGGAAACGAAAGCGGCAAAGCAGCTCGTCGATGGCGGGCGGCTCGGCAGGCTCTACCACGCGCGTTCGACAGGGTTCCGGCGCCGGGGGCGCCCCTTCGTCGACGGCTACGGCACGGCGCGGTTCGTGCAGCGGGAAATCGCCGCGGGCGGCGCGCTCTTCGACATGGGCGTCTATCACATCGCGAACGTGCTCTATCTGCTGGGCAATCCGGACGTGCGCACGGTCTCGGGCAAGACCTATCAGGAGACCGCGATGGACCCGGAGCGGCGCGCATCGAGCGGCTACAACGTCGAGGAGCTTGGCGTTGGATTCGTACGGCTGGACCACGGGATGACGCTCGATATCATCGAGTCGTGGGCGATTCATTTGAATGCGTTCGAGGGTTCTTCCATTGTGGGAAGCGACGGCGGCGTGCGCCTGCAACCCTTCGGTTTCTTCCAGAACATCGGCGACATCGAACTGGACTGCACGGCCGACCTGGACAGCTTCGATTACCGCCTGCACAACGTGCACAACGCGGGCGACGCCTACGACAGCCCGCAGCATCACTGGGTCGCCGCGCTGAGGGGTTGCGTCCCCTTGCTGCCGACCGCGGAGATCGCGTTGAACACCATGCTGATTTCGGAGGGTATCTACCTGTCGAGCCGGCTGGGCCGCGAAGTGACGGTGGACGAAGTGCGCGAGCAGTCGCAATCGGCGGCGGTTGCAGTGACTTGACCGGGAATCGCCGGCGCGGGCTCCACGCGCGGGCTCAGGGCGGGATGACCAGCGCGCACAACCGTTCGAGCAGTTCCATCTGGCCCGGATGGATTTTCCTGCGCGCGGCCGCAATATCGAACCAGGCTGCGCGGTCCACTTCCGGAAAGGCTTGGCGCTCTCCCGAGCCGGGGGGCCATTCCATCTCGAAGGTGTTGCTTATGGCCGCCGCGGCGTCGCAGTCGCCCGCAACGGCCCAGGCGTGGACCGTCTTGTGGCTCGACTGCCGAACGGAGCCCAAGGACAGAAACTCGCCCGAAACCGGGAACCCCGTTTCTTCCTCGAATTCGCGCTTGGCGGCGGTCACACCATCTTCGCCCGGCTCGAACTCGCCTTTGGGGATTGACCAGTGTCCGTCGTCCTTGCCCCTGTAATACGGCCCGCCGGGATGAACGAGGAACACTTCGAGCCCGGAACCCGTGTTGCGATACAAGAGAATGCCTGCACTCTGAATGGCCACCGCTATCCTCGCTTTCGGCCGTGTCCCACCGGCTGGGGCACCTTCATACGTCAAGATAGGCGCAACGCGGCACGAATACAAGAACACGGTGCTGCCTGACCCGGGGGGCACGCCGCGACGACCAGCCCCGCGTGTCAGCAGGAAGGACAGAAGCCATCCTCGCCTTCGGCGCAGGAATGGTAACACCCGGAATTGTAGAACTGGATGAACCGCAGCAACTCGGTAAGAGTGATATGCCAGTCCGCCGGACCGTAATCGCTCGCGTGGTGCGGGCACCCGGTATCGCCCGGCCCGGGCGCATAGCCGTCTTCCGACGATGCGTCACAATGAAACGTGCCCGAATTGTAAAGCTGGATTACCCGCAGCAGTTCCGTGAGCGAAATCTTGCCATCGCCGTTCGTGTCGCCGCTGTGCGAGCCGGGGGCGGGCTGCCCCTCGCCTTCGCCTTCGCCTTCGCCTTCGCCTTCGCCTTCGCCCTCGCCCTCGCCTTCGCCCTCGCCCTCGCCTTCGCCTTCCCCTTCTGCTGCGCCTTCGTTCGGCTCCAGACAGGAGTCGTTGAATGTGATAGCCCATCCGTTCAACACCCCCTCGGCGCCGGCATGCGAATCGTACGCAATCAGCGTCCAGTCACCGGCGATGGACTGGCCGTCACAGCGCGACAGGGGGTCCATCGGAATGAAAGTGCCCGTATACGGCGGAGACGCCACCAAGATCGAGAATTCGGCGTCATCGTCGAAAACGGTCTCGTGGAATGCCGTACCGCCCGCGACAAGCTGGGCCGCCAGAAAGACCAGCGTACCCTGCGGCGACTCGAGCCAGAGAATCAGGTCGCGCACATTGGCGTGATCAATATCCAGTTCAACGGTAATTTCGCTGACCCATCCCGGGGCAAACACGGAGATGACGCTCTCCGTCTGGAACATGTCAGTTACCGGCATGACGGTCGTATTCTCAAAACGTAGACAGCCGAGTTCGCCCTCGCCTTCACCTTCACCTTCACCCTCGCCTTCGCCCTCGCCCTCGCCTTCGCCCTCACCCTCACCCTCACCCTCACCTTCGCCTTCGCCTTCGCCCTCGCCTTCCCCTTCCCCTTCGCCCTCGCCTTCCCCTTCTCCTTCGCCCTCGCCTTCTCCTTCGCCTTCGCCTTCGCCTTCGCCTTCGCCTTCACCCTCGCCCTCGCCTTCTCCTTCTCCTTCCCCTTCGCCTTCGCCCTCGCCCTCGCCTTCCCCCTCGCCTTCCCCTTCGCCTTCACCCTCGCCTTCACCCTCGCCGCCGCCGTACCAGTCCAAGTAGAACTGTTCGAACGCATTGCGCACC
>JAGMZX010000199.1 GCA_018005585.1 Candidatus Hydrogenedentota bacterium
CTCGCCCTCCCCGTCGCCCTCGCCCCCCCCCTCGCCCTCGCCCGCGCCTTCACCTTCCCCCTCCCCTTCCCCTTCGCCTTCCCCTTCACCCTCGCCCTCGCCTTCACCCTCGCCCTCGCCTTCACCCTCGCCCTCGCCTTCCCCTTCGCCCTCGCCTTCGCCCTCCCCTTCGCCTTCACCTTCGCCCTCGCCTTCACCTTCACCTTCGCCTTCACCTTCGCCCTCGCCTTCACCTTCGCCTTCGCCTTCACCCTCGCCTTCACCTTCGCCTTCGCCTTCGCCCTCCCCTTCACCGGCTGGCATTCGTTCGAAGAAATGTACCGGCTGTATGCCGTATGTATACGCCTCGCTTGCGGTGAAATAACCTGTATCGTCGGCCGCGAAGGCCACGGCTTCACCCTGGATTTCGAATACCAGTGGCACAGGGCAAGATGGGCGGAACAGCGCTTCGTGAAGCATCTCGCCTGGAAGCCGCTCCCATAGATGCACCATGTAATAGGTGCGAATCAGGATTTCACCGCCCTCGGGCGACACGTCCCCCGCCGTAGTCATTCCGGTGGCCCCTCTATCGAAAAACAAGGTCCCAACCTCTTCCAGCACGGCCTCAACGCCAGGCGTGTGTGGCGCGGCTTTCCGAAAAATATGGCACAAGCCGCCTTCCACCTGCGGATTGGAACTGTCCTTGGTTATCAAGTAGATATCCCCGAGGACCGGGTCGACCAACAGGGTCTCGCAGTCATAAACGGTGGCCGGCGCGAACGGATAAACCAACGGAAACGCCTCTATGCCTTCCACGATAACATCCTGGGGCGTCTGCAGCGGGTCGACCTCCGGTTCCGCTATGCGGTAGATGACCAAGGAGGTTCTGTAGAGACCGTTGTTGCCGAAATCGCCGATGTAAAGGTAGTCGCGTTGCGCTTCCGGGCCCGGTCCGAAGGCAATGTCCTCCCAATCCACCGCGCTCGCCCCGTCGAGAAGATACGCGCCCAAGTGCTCGCCCGTGTGCGAAAGGGCGTACAGACACGGCGCATCACCGCTGTCATTGTGCGCCCAGAAGACCCCGATGTGTTGCCGGCTGTCCAGAAGACCCGAGAGTTCCGTCAGCGCGGGCCATTGGGGGGTACAGTAATCCACTCCATTCTGAAACTGAGGGCATGCATCGGCTGCCGGGCAGGGCAAGCTCGCGAATGCTGCAACAATGCCTAGCAGAAACAAACGGATTCGCGGACTACTCATGTCTCACCGTCTCCCCGGCGCGAGAAACATTCCCGGTCCCGCGCCGTCCTGTCCGGCTTGCTCGTCACTCGGCAACGTGCGATTGCCACATGCGGCTTTCATGTGCAAGGCGCATGCGCACCAATTGGTCCGGCCGCCTGCGCTCCGGCCGGACTCACAATGCGACTCCGGCCTTGCCCGTCGCGTGGCCACATACCGGGAAGATGCTATGCGAGCCCCGGGCAGAACCCGTCTTCCGTACCGTCCGCCGGGCAGTAGTGATACCCGCCGGAATTGTAGAATTGAATGACCCGCAAGAGTTCCGTCAACTTGATTTGCCAGTCCGGTCCCGACGGCGCGTAGTCGCTGTCATGTGGACAGCAGGTCTGGTCAGCGCCCGCACCGGGCACGTACCCGTCTTCCGTGTCGCCGGGATTCGCAGCGCAGTGGAACCCTCCCGAATTGTAGAACTGGATCACGCGCAGCAACTCGGTCAATTCGATCTTGCTGCTGAGATCCTGGTCCGCCGTGTGCCACTCATCGACGCACACATCGCCTTCACCCTCTCCCTCTCCCTCTCCCTCTCCTTCACCTTCACCTTCACCTTCTCCTTCTCCTTCTCCTTCTCCTTCTCCTTCTCCTTCTCCTTCACCTTCACCTTCACCTTCACCTTCACCTTCACCTTCACCCTCGCCCTCACCTTCACCTTCACCTTCACCCTCGCCCTCGCCCTCGCCTTCACCCTCGCCCTCGCCCTCGCCTTCGCCTTCCCCTTCGCCTTCCCCTTCACCCTCGCCCTCGCCTTCGCCCTCGCCTTCGCCTCCAGCGGTATCATAAACCGCAACGTCATCCAGACCGAAGCCGGCAAAATCATTGTTACTCGCATCGGTGGAGTTGAAGCCGAAGCGCACCTGGATAGTCGCGCCCGCGTACGCGCTCAGGTCAAGCATGGCGTGTTTCCAGACGCCGCTCGGGTCGCACAGGTGCGGCGGGGTCTCACGCGAAAAGACGTTGTCCGTCAGCACCTCGAACGGACCGCCGTCCGCCGATAACTCGACGGTCGCGTGGTCGTAGCCGGGCGCGCTCAGTTCGGTTTCGAGAAAGTATGTGAAATACAGGACCGGCGCTACGGCCGCCGTCAGGTCAATCACGGGGGAGGTTACGACGCCCTGCTCCGCGTCACCGTAGTCGTACGAACAGAGCGAAGTTTCGCCGAAATACAACGCGAACGGGCCGGAATGGCCGGGCTCCGCCGCAATACACAGGTCTGTGCGGGTCCAGAGCCCGTTCGCCAGGCCGAAGCTGTTGTCGATTTCGAATCCGTCCAGGCCGGAATCAAAACTCGCGACAAATAAGGGCGTTCCCGCGGGGCCGGACGCGCCTTCCAGGCATACGCCGGTCTCGCCTTCTCCTTCGCCTTCGCCCTCGCCTTCGCCGGACATCGGCGCGATGCAGATGCTCCATGAGACCAGTTCAAGCGGGAAAAGACTGTTATTCAGCACATGCAGCGTCCAGTCGCCCGCCGCGTTCGTGCTTTCCAGGACCGACAACAGGCCATCCGGGCGGAACACCCCGGTGTAAGGTGGCGCGCCGTCATAGATGCTTGTGCCCGCCTCATCGTCAAATACCGTATTGGTGAAATGACTGCCAGCGGCCGGCGCGTTTCCGACAAGCGTCACCTGCATGCCTTCCGGCGACTCCAGGAACAGCGAAACCTGTGTTGCGTCATCGCAGTTCAGGTTCACCGTCGCGTTCAGGTCCCCAACGGTGACTCCCTCGGACACGAACTGGGTCGAAGCCGCGCCGCCTGATATCGGAACGGCAACCGGCGTATCGGCCGCGCTGTACACCGTACAACCGTCTTCGCCTTCACCCTCGCCCTCGCCGCCGGACTCCGCTTGAATGCACAGCCTCCAGCTGTTCAGCGCGCCAATGGTATTGCCGACATCGCGCACCGAAAGCTCCCAAACGCCGGTCATCGATTCGCCGTCAAAGGTGGAAAGCGCCTGTTGCGGGTAGTACGACCCATTGTAGGGCGCGTAACCATCATAAATGCTCAAGGCGGCCTCGTCGTCCAGTTCGGTCATCTCGAAATTCTCGCCGCCGTGGTCCAGTTCCGAAAACAGCAGGATCTCGGTCCCCTGCGGCGACGTGAGGCGCAATTCCAGCGACGACGCCTGATCGCAGGTGATGTCGAAGACCATATTGACGTCCTGAACCGTGCCCGCGTCGAAGATCTCCAGCGAAGAAACGGCCGTGCCGCTGGTTTCAATCCCGACGGGCACGTCGACGGAAGGATAGGGCGCACAGGCAGGCTCGCCCTCGCCTTCGCCTTCGCCGCCTCCGTCCGCGGCCACGCACAAAGACCAGCTTTCCAGCGTCAAGTCGTAATCCTCGCCGGAAACCGCGCTGTCGGTCACATGCAGCTTCCACGGGCCGATGGCGGGCTCGCCTGCAAACGCCGACAGCGGCTCGATAGGCCGGAACACGCCCGTATACGGGGCCGCGCCGTCGTTGATGGACACGGGCGCCTCGTCGTCGAAAACGGTGTTGACCATGTTGGCCCCGGTGCAGTTCTGGTTGACCAGATACACCACCGTGCCGGCGGGCGATTCAAGACTTAGCGTAGTCTCGTTGTTGGCGTATTGCGTGATATTGACCGTGACGTTCACGTCGGTGACGAGGCCCGAAGCGCCTACGCTCACGCCCGCAATCATCGAAGTGCCGCCGATTTCCGGCGCGCTCTGCGCCCACGGGTACTCCGTACACGGGGTTTCACCCTCGCCCTCGCCTTCACCGGATGGTTCGACGATGTATGTCACGACAAGCCGCGGCCGTTTCTCCTCCTCGGGGTGCTCACGCGTGCAAAACCGCTTTACGCCCGTGATGGTGGATTCATCCGACTGCACCAGCCAGCCGCAGTTCGACTCCGGATCGTCCAGCCACGCCTGCACGTCCGAGATCATACGGGCGCGCGAACCGCCCGGCATCGCGGCCACGGTGTACGCGCCCGCGCCGCCGACCGGCGCCTGCGCCGTGGTCGTGCCCGCAACATCGCCTCCCGGAGCGCTCCACGACTGCGAGTTTTTCAGACGCTGCGTCCACGTCGCGTCGCCGTACAGCGCATCCGCGCCGTCCGCTTCATCGCCCGGCGCGTCCGAGTCTTCCTCGCCCCAGAGCCGGGCCAGTTTCGTCACCATGATCAGCGCGCTCGAATTGTCGTTCAAATACTCGTGATACAGCTTGAGCTGCGCGTCCAGAATGCGCGCGCCCGCCGGCAGGCCGCCAGCCACATCGAACTGGACGAGACCGCGCCGCCGCAACGGCGTCGCGTCGTCCGACATGCCCGCGAAGAAATACTGGCCGATGCCGTTGCTGTAGCGGCCCTGGCTGTCCTCGTAGAGCGTGTTGTCCTTCACGGGCGCGAGCGCGACCATTTGCGCTGGCCAGAACTCCGCGGTCAGCGCGTAATCCTGCGTCAGCGTCAGGGTAAGCGGATTGGAAGCAGAAGTCGTGTCCCCAGACCATCGGCCAAAGGCGTATCCGGCGCCGGGCTGCGCCGACAGCGTCACGACGTCGCCGTCGTTGAGCTCGCCGGTGTACGGCAGCGCGCGCACGACGCCGTTCACGCGCACCGTGCCCGCACCCTGTTTGTCGAGCATGAGCGTACGCACTTCGCACTCGCGGAACGCCGCGCGAACGGTCTTGTCGCCGTTCATCGAAACGAGGACCGGGTTCTCCGTGGACGAGACGTCTCCGGCCCACAACAGGAATTTCCAGCCGAGCGTGGTCGGGACGCCTCGGAGTTCCACGGTGTCGCACGCGGGATAGGACCCGCTGTAGGGCAGCGCCTCCGGCGTTCCGTTCACTTCGATGGCGCCTTGTCCCGTGAATACGGTTACATCCAGGGTTGCGGGTGCATCGGACACGCTGTACGTAAGCATGAATTCCGTGGGGTCGACCGTCGCGGCCGCGATCTGGTACGTGGTCCCAGCCTCCACGCAGCACGTGACACCGCGCCGCCCGTCCACCAGGCGCCGGTCCGGCACCCGCTCCAGGGCGGAAAGCGTCGTGCCGGTGTAGACATCGACGAAAACCGGGAATGCGCCGTAGGCGGAGCCGACGGTGAGCACGCCATTCGTGGGCGCGGTCCACGAGTACCAGACGGAGCGCGTCGCGGCAGCCATGTCCGCATGCGCGGGCTCATTCGTTTCTTTGCCCGCCGCGTTCGTCGATCCCGGCTTGTCGCCGGAGCCCATGGAACCCAGATGCAAGCGGTCCGCAAACATGTCGTTGACGTTCCACGAAAGCACGATGTCACCGGATGCCGCGCCGCTGCCGCCATTGTAACCGTCCACCGCGATGGCGTAATACGTTCCCTGCATCGGAAACGAGACCTGGCTCTGGTTCGTGCCCCCGTAGTTGTCGTTCGAGGCAACCAGCGTCAAGCCGCCCACGCTGCCGCCCGTGTACACGGCCAGCGTCGTGTTGAACGTCGAGCCCGCCGTCGAGAAGGTGATCTTGGTGCCCGTGCCGCCCAGTTCCACGACCGGCGGGTCGAAAATCCACCAGACGGACTTGCCGCCGATGTTGCCCGCGTGATTCGGTTCGCCGGTCTCCTTCGTCGCGCCGGTATTGCTGGAGCGCGCCACGCCGCTCATGCCGCGAATCCCGCCCGCGTCGGCGAAGTCGTCCGTCGCGGGAACCGATTCCGAACGCCAATTGAGGATGATGTTTCCGAATTGACCGTTCGGCCCGAGGGGGGCGCCGTCCACGACGACGGAATACAAGATGCCAGGTTCCGCGATGAAGGTGACTTCGCTGGTGTTGCCCTTCGACGCATCATTGTTGTACGCCACTTCCGTGAGCGAAGACACGGATGTGCCGGTATACACGCCCAGCGTCGTGTCGAAGTCGCTGCCCGCCGTGTCGAAGAAGACGCGACTCCGTTCCGCCGTGTTCCAGCGCCACCACACCGTGTGCGGTTCCGGGCTGTGTACCGGTTCGCCGGACTGGCCGGTCGCCGCGAAATTGTACGCCGTGACCGTGCCGCGCTCCCCCGTCAGCGCAATAGCGTCCGCGAACTGGTCGTTCAGAGGACGGGGATAGAGCATGCAACTCATCGTGATATAGCCGTCCTCGCTCTCCGAGCCGTCCACGGCGATCAGGTACGTGTTGCCATTCAATACACTAAACTCGACACGGCTCTGCTCCCCGCCAAAATCCGAACTCACCGTGACTACGTCCAGGGAGTCGAGCGCGGCGCCTCTATACACGGCTAACTGCGTATCGAAGTTGGTGTCAAAGGTGTTGATGACCATCCGGCCCGTGACAGGGGCTGTGTACTTCCACCAGAGCGACTTCGCACTGGGTTGTCCGGCGTGGTCGGGTTCGCCTGTCTCCGCCGAGGCACAGCGGTTGTCTCCATACTCGACGGCGCTGTAGAAACCCGTGTCTTCCACATCCATCTCGAATATGCGCGCATCGGCGAAATCGTCGTTGTAGTCCGGCTTCGCTTTCAGCGTCGCGTCGCCAATGAGCACCATGCCGTAGCGCCATTTCGGGTCGTTCGACAGGGCGTTGTACCACTGCAGAAACGCATCGCCGAAACAGTCGCCCGAAGCGAGCGCGGAGTAGAATTCGGTGTCGGAAGTCATTCCGCCGGATTTCGTGCTGCCCACGGCCAGCAGCCCGCCCGATTCGGGATTCAGCGCCGCCGTGCCGCCGAGGAAATTCTGCGCCGTATAGTCGCAACCGGAACAGACAAACAAAGAATAGAAACGGGCCATCGGGTCGATTTCGCGATAGTTCTCCACGCCCACATGCCCCCACTCCTCGCCGTCCACGGCGCTGAACCCGTGTCCCCAGGGATGGCCATGCGAGCGGATGTGTACCATCTGCATGGGCCATGTCGTCAGCCGCGCCATATAGTCCGGGCCGGTGGTGTCGTTCCGCCCGTAGATTCCCGTCACAAGGCAGTCGTGATAGACGCGCTCGGCATCGTCGATATCGCCCGGCCCAGAACCGGACCAGTCATCGTCGGGGTACACCAGCATCCCGGCATAGGACGGGTTTTGCGTCCGGTACCGGTGGGCCCGCGTGATATAGCTGGTCATCACGTCGGCTTCCGTACCGAGGTCCGGCATGTCGTGCGCCGGAATCCGGGAGACCCAGATATCGATGCTGCGCCCGCCGCTTTCGGTCCACGTATCGAAGAAGCCGTTGCCGGCTTCGACTTCGCGATCGTTCAACGTGTCCGACCACACGCCGTCCATGTCCATGTAGTAGAGGTCGCAGGGGAACGTCTCGCGCTCCCATTCGCCTGCGTTGTTGACCTGCATGCATTCGTATTCGATGTGCGAGATGTCGCCGATCAGAATCGCGCCCGCCAGCGAGTCCGCTTCCGCATGGGCGTCCTGGAGCGTTTCGCGCACGAAACCCGGCAGGCCGCCCCATACGTCGACGACAAACGTCGTATAGCCGTCCGCCGCCAGGTCGTCCTGGAACTGCGTCAATGCATCGGGAATAGCCAAGCGGATGTCATGCTCGACCATCAGGGCCAGGCGCGGCGCGGCCTTGCCGGCGCGGGCAGCCCCCTTCACTTCCGAACCAGGCAGGCGCTCGATGCGGTTCACGCCCGTGTAGACCGGCGGCACGCGCACGGGACGCGGCATCCCGCGCCATTCCGTCAGCTTCACCTCGTCTTCCGGGGGGCCGCCTGCCGCGCCCTGCGCCGCCGCAACTGCGCACGCAAACGACACCGCGAGCATCAGGAACACTACGAGACTCCGCATGGTCCACATGGCACACACTCCTTGACTTGCGCCGATTGTCCCGGCCTTTCCTCAAGAACCACCTGCTCGCACCAGAAAACCGGCGTTACATCCGTCTGATTCTACGTAGATCCTTCCTGTGCTCCCCGCCTGCGGGGGAGCGCTGGCTCAAATCAGTCCGGGGCAGAAACCGTCTTCAGTACCGTCCGCCGGGCAGTAGTGATATCCGCCGGAATTGTAAAACTGGATCAGGCGCAACAGTTCTGTCAGTTTGATCTGCCAGTCCGGGCCGGAAGGCGCGTAGTCGCTGTCGTGCGGACAACA
>JAGMZX010000200.1 GCA_018005585.1 Candidatus Hydrogenedentota bacterium
TCTCCTTCGCCTTCGCCCTCTCCCTCGCCTTCCCCTTCCGCGCCGCAGTCTGGACAGCCGCTGTAGTAATCCGTGATGGTGTCGTTGACCGCCGCCGCTACGAAAGCATCGTAGTCATCGGGCGCAGTGACGACCCACGCGTTGTATTCGCCAATATTGCAGACACCGTCCGTGTCGGCGTCGCCGTTCTTGTGCAGATAGGGTTCGGCCTCGCCGTTGAACACGCTCAAATCTACCTCCGGCATATTGGGAATCACGGAAGCCAGGAGGTCGATGATAGAATTGATGAGTTCTTCCTGGCCTGACGTTGTCATCCCTGCCAGCACCGCGACCAGCAAGTCGCGGTCGGGCGGGTCCGGCATGGGAATGCCGTAAATGTCCGCCGGCCATGCGGCAATGAGAGCGGTCGCAAGCACCTCGGACGCAATGCGGTTCTGCAAGTAGGGCTCGTAGACGCAGCAGTGGTTCGGCGCCAGACGGTCCGAGAGGATAGCGTCAAATAAACGCGCATGCGCGATCTCCGGCATGCCGTCAAAGTCCAGGTCGGCCGTCTCCGGGTTAATCAGGCCGCCTATAATGGGTATCTGGCTCAAGGTGGTATACAACTCGCGCAGGTCGCCTTCGTAATTCGGGTCATAGCCCAGGCCGAGGCACCACCAATTGGGGCAGTCCGGAACGTCACAGAAGGTGTCATCCTGCGCGGCGGCCTGGGACGCCAGCCCAAGAATAGCCAGCAGACTGCACAACAAGACCACGCAGCCCGTATTCACACATAGTGCTTTCATCTTATTTATCCTTATGTCTTGCGGCGCCTCAACCGAATCGTCATAAACGGCCGACGGACGCAGACCCACCACGTAAGACCGGAAACTCGACCGTAACCGTCACGCCCATGCGCTGTTCACACAGCGTTCCACCCCGCCGGCGGCGAATGTACCGCGCTCTCGCGCAGATAGCGTTCCAGCTTCCCTTCACAGAGGCGCTCAAGTGGCGGCTCAGAAATGCTCCCATGGCGCAGCGCTCCATACGCTGGAAGCGCGGCCACCGCGAGAGATGCTGACCATTTCCCGGCTGCGGCGAGACGCACCGTATCCGGGATAGTCGCGGCGAGTTCGCGCATCCGCGAACGTACTTCCGCGGGTACCTTTTGGTCGGAGGCCTGATCGATCAGCCGCTGCAGGTCGCGCACATCGGTCACGCCATCGCCAGTGATATCCGCTTCGGCGATTGATGCACCGGGCGCCAAAAGCGCGGCCACGCATGCCTGAACGTCCAGTACGTTGATCTGCCGGTCGCCATTCAGGTCGGCACGCCGAAGCGCTGGCGGCACAACAGCCTCGCACGGGACAGGCAGGGACGCGCCCGCAACGAACAACGCAACAATTCCCCTGCGCCACACGGTAGTACTCCTGACTTCCTTTATACCACAGGCACAGGGAATCCGCAAATACTCGGATTTTACACTTTGTACAATTTGTACGGTCCTTGTCGCCGTAGACTGAAAGCTGGGAACCGAAGTACGCGCGCGAACCGGCATGGCAAGAACCGCACGCACCGCACCGCCACTTTCGGAAGCATTGCTTTCGGGGCGCGCGGGGGCATATTGTGCCCGTCTGCGACATGCCTTTACCCGCATCTCGTGGACAGGACCGCGGCGGCACACAGGAGGGTAAGTACTCACCATGACCATTGAACGCAAGAAACTGCGCTGGAACGGCTGGGGCTGGATCGACGCGCCAGACGTGCTGGGTGAACACGCAGACGCCGTCTGGGCATGGGTCGGCCGCACCGTGGGCGTTCACCCGCTGCCACACACGCCCGCGGTCGACTTGGCGGATATCGCCCTGCCGCCGGTGCGCCTCGACGATGCCGTGCGGGAGCAGGTGACCCGCCTGGTTGAACCCGGTCGCGTAAAGACAGACGCGTTCGAGCGGGCGTTTCACGCGCGCGGGAAGAGTTACCTGGACACCATTCAGCTGCGCGCGGGCCTTATCGGCGCGGCGCCGGACGCGGTCGTCTACCCGAAGACCGCGGGGGAATGCCTGGCGGTCGTGCGTTTCGCGGCGGAACGCCGCATCGCGGTGATCCCGTTTGGCGGCGGTTCGAGCGTAGTCGGAGGCGTCACCGCCGCCGCGCGCGCGGACCAACAGGGCGCTATCACGCTGGACATGACGCTGATGGACCAGGTGCTCGAAATCGACGAGGAATCGCTCGTCGCGCTCGCCCAGGCAGGCATATACGGCCCGGCGCTCGAAGAACAGTTGCAGGCGCGCGGCTTTACCCTCGGCCATTATCCGCAATCGTTCGAGTTCTCGACGCTCGGCGGCTGGATCGCGCCGCGCGGCGCCGGACATCAGTCGAACAGATACGGGAAAGCCGAGGAGTGGCTCGTCGCGGCAACGCTGGCGACGCCGGGCGGTCTCTGGCGCACGCAAGGCTTCCCCGGCTCGGCGGCGGGCCCGCAGATGCGCGATCTGGTGGCTGGTTCCGAGGGCGTTCTCGGCGTCATCACCGACGCCGTGGTGAAAATCCGTCGTGCGCCCGAGGTCAAGGACTACCGTGGCTACCTGTTCCTGGATTTCGCGGCGGCGGCCGGGGCCGTGCGCGATTTGATGCAGCGCGACGTTCCCACGGCCATGATTCGACTCTCCGACCCCGACGAAACGTACTTCTACGCGGCATTGAAGACCGCGGGCGAAGGTATGGACCCCTCGCTGCGCCTCAGCATCATGCTTGTGGGGCTGGAAGGCGAATGCGCGGAGGTTGAGCACGCACTTGCGCGGAGCCGCGCGGTCATCGAACAACACGGCGGCGTTCACATGGGCGAGGAACTCGGCCAGACGTGGTACCGGGGCCGTTTCGAGACGCCCTACCTGCGCGACCCCATCCTCGACCACGGCCTGGCCGTCGATACGCTCGAAACCTGCACAAGCTGGTCACATTTGCCGCGTCTGCACGAGGCCGTCGGGCGCGCCATCCGGGACGCCATGGCCGCCAACGCGGCGGGGCCGGGCACGCGCGGAATCTGCATGGCCCATATCAGCCATTGCTACCGCGACGGCGCAAGCCTGTACTTCACGTTCGTGTACCCGCGCGATTCCAGGGACCCGGTTGCGCAATGGTGGGCGATCAAGCGCTCGGCATCGGAGGCCATTCTCGCCAACGGCGGCACCATCAGCCATCATCACGGCGTCGGAACGGACCACCGCGAATGGTACGAGCGGGAAATCGGCCCCGCAACACTGAAAGCGCTCCGCGCCGCAAAAAACGCTATCGACCCGGGCGGTATCCTGAATCCGGGCAAGCTGTTGCCCTGAGAGAGGCCCGGCACGATACCCGCCGCACGGCGCCGGCGCGCTGAATGCTTGCCGGCCGGTCTTCGCGGGGCGGTGCGGAATCCCGCCCGCTTAGTCCGCCATGCGCGGCAATTGACTTGCCGAAAAGCCTTTTGTTCTAATCGTTTTCTCAATATTGACGAACAGGTGTCTCTTCGGCGGACTTTCCAGCGTAAGGACGCACGGGAATGGACAAGAGCACAAGCGGGACCAGGCGGCTGATGAAACGCGTGGTCGTTTCGAGCGGCCTGCGCGAAGCGGACATACGGCCGCCCGCGCTGATGTCGGAGTTCAAGCGGCTGTCGATCCACGACGCGGCCGAGTATTTCCGCGAGCCCGCGACGCGTGTCGACACCGCCTGCCCCGCATGCGACAGCGAAGACCGGGAACCCGTCTTCAATAAGCACGATTTCCTGTACAACCGGTGCCGCGCCTGCGGCAGCGTCTTCGTTTCGCCCCGGCCCACCGCCGAGGCGCTCGAACACTATTACGCCAACGCGGAAGCGAGCCGGTTCCGGGTCGAGCATTTCTCGCGCGATACCGCGAAGGCGCGGCGGTATCACCTGCTGAGTTCGCACGCGGCGTGGATGTGCCAGATATACGATGAGGCGGGCAATCACGCCGCCCGAACGTACGCCGACATGTTCACGCACTCGCCGCTCATCTTCGATGAAGTGCACGCGCTCGGCGTCTTCGACACCCTCTACAGCATCGCGCCGCTCCTGAGTCCGGACGGTCAGAGCCAGGCGCCGGCGCAGGTCGTGGACGAGGGGGCCGTGTCCGGACTCGGCGCGGTCAGCGCGTTCGAGAAGATGGAGCACCAGTTCACGCCGGCGGCGTTTCTGCGCGGCATCTCCGGAATGCTCGCGCCCGACGGCCTGGTGTTTTTCACCACGCGCACGATTACCGGCTTCGATTTGCAGGTATTGTGGGACAAGACGCCGTATATCTTCGTGCCGGAGCACCTCAACCTGCTCTCAATCGAGGGGTTGACCCGGCTCGTGGCGCGCTGCGGACTGGAATTGATCGAGTTGAGCACGCCGGGCCAGCTGGACCTGCAGCTCGTGCAACATGCGGCGCGGCAGGACCCCTCAATCAGGCTGCCGTCTTTCGTCCAGTACCTCATCGACAACCGCGATACGCTGGCGCATGAGGATTTCCAGGCGTTTCTACAGAAACACCGGCTCAGTTCGCACGTGCGCGTCGCCGCACGCAAGACCAAGGAGTAACCCTTGCACAAACTCGCCGAACTCTTCGCCTCTTCGGCTTCCGCCGCGGAGTACGCGCCCCGCTATCTCGAACGGCTGCACGAAGTCCTGCGCGGCATCGACCCAGGGGTGCTGCAGCGTGTCGTGGAACGCATAGAACAGGCCGTGAGGGAAGGCCGCCGCCTCTTCATTATCGCGAACGGCGGCAGCGCGGGCGTGGCGGCCCACATCGTGAACGACCTTGTCGCGGGCGGTTACTCGGAAGACGCGCCGCCTTTCCGCGCGCTCAGCCTGAGCGACAACGTCCCTTCGGTGACCGCGCTGGCCAATGACTCGGGTTACGACAGCGTGTTCGAGCGCCAGTTGCGCGTGCATCTCGAGCCCGGCGACGTGGTGCTCGGCATGTCCGTGAGCGGGAACAGCGAGAATATCCTGCGCGGCGTGGCCTATGCCCGGGAACGCGGCGCGGCCACGATCGGCTGGTGCGGGTTCGAAGGTGGCCGTCTGGCGGGCGCGTGCGACCTCGTCGTGCATGTCCCTGCCACGAAGGATGAATACGGGCCGGTCGAGGACGCTTTCTCGGTGCTGGGGCATATCGTTTGCGGCTACCTGACGATGCGCCACGGCAAGATGTTGCATCACTAGAGGCAAAGAGCAGCGTGAGTCGCGTGATCAGAGCCGGCATTATCGGTCTTGGCAAGATGGGCCGGATTCGCGCCCGCGTACTGGAACGGCACCCGGGCGCGGAACTCGTGTGCGGCGCGGACCCGGCGCCCGAGTCGTTCGCGCGCGATTTCCCGCGCGTTCAGGCCTCGAGCGACTACCGCGACGTGCTCGCCTCGGACGTCGAAGCCGTATTCGTATGCACGCCAAACCGGTTCACGCCCGAGGCAATCATCGCCGCGCTTGACGCAGGCAAGCACGTCTTCTCCGAGAAACCGCCGGGCCGCACGCTCCAGGACATCGAGGCCATCCGCGCGGCGGAGCGGCGCAATGCCGGGTTGAAGCTCAAGTTCGGGTTCAACCACCGGTACCACGCGGGTATCCAGGAAGCGAAGCGCATCGTCGACAGCGGGCGCCTCGGGCGCATCCTCTGGCTGCGCGGGATCTACGGCAAATCCGGCGGCGCGGAATTCGAACAGGAATGGCGCAGCAACAAGGATATCAGCGGCGCGGGCATCCTGCTCGATCAGGGCATTCACATGCTCGACCTGCTGTGCATGTTCTGCGGCGATTTCGTCGAGGTTAAAAGCATGGTCACAACGGCGCACTGGAAGATCGCCGTTGAAGACAACGCGTTCGCGCTGCTCCGCGACGCGGAAGGGCGCATCGCCATGCTGCATAGTTCCAGTACCCACTGGAAGCACCGGTTCAGCCTCGAGATCTTTCTCAGCGAAGGCTACCTGACCGTCAACGGCATCCTTTCCTCGACGCGCAGCTACGGCGACGAAACGATATCCGTGGCCCGGCGCCAATTCGACGCGGGTTTCGCGCAGGGCAAGCCGCGCGAGGAGATCATCTACTTCGACACTGACCCGTCCTGGGAACTCGAAGCCGACGAATTCCTCCGCAACGTGAGCGACGACACGCCCGTCACGACGGGCAACAGCGAACAGGCGCTCAAGGCCATGCAGCTCGTGTACGCGATCTACGAAAACGACCCGGTATTCATGGCGTCGCCCTCGGCGCCCGGCCCATAACACAACCAGGCAATCGCAGCAACACGCATGGGCAGGATGCCTTCCGCAACACGCGCGTCTCGCCCGTGCAAGACAAAGTGCGTGGTCCCCGCTTTCGCGGGGATGATGCCCATGCCACGCGGGAAAGGCAGATTCTCATGGATGTTCCGCCGTTGTGCGTCGCGATTGGCCCCTCCTCCTTCGCGGAAGAGGATCCCGCCCCGCTGCGGATACTGGAAGACGCGGGCCTGACCGTTAGACCAAACCCGTTCGGGCGCCGGCTGACGCAGGAAGAAATCATCGAGCATCTGCGCGGCGCCGACGGGCTTATCGCGGGCCTCGAGCCGCTGAATCGCGCCGTGCTCACGTCGGCCGCGCCACGTTTGAGGGCGATCGCGCGCGTGGGCATCGGCATGACGAACGTGGACCAGGACGCCGCCCGTGAACTGGGCATCGCAGTGTCGAATACGCCTGACGGGCCGGTGCGCGCCGTCGCGGAGATGACGCTCGCGGCCCTGCTCGCCATCGCGCGCAACATCGTGCCCATGAGCGCGGCCCTGCATGCCGGGTCCTGGAAAAAGACGATTGGATTCGGCCTGGAAGACACGCCCGTGCTCATTGTCGGCTGCGGCCGCATCGGCCGGCGCGCGGCGGAGTTGCTGCAAGCCTTCGGCGCACGCGTGCTGTGGCACGACCCGTATGTCGCGTCTCCCGTTGGTGTGCCCGGCGAGCGGATGCCAACGCTCGACGAAGGCCTGGCTCAGGCCGAGGTAGTGTCGTTGCACGCGGCGGGAGCACAATGTCTGCTGGGCGCGGCCCAATTCGCCCGGATGCGCGACGGCGCCGTGCTGCTGAACTCCGCGCGCGGCGAACTCGTGGACGAAGCGGCGCTGGTGGCCGCGCTCGAGTCGGGCAAGGTCAGCGCGGCGTGGTTCGACGCCTTCTGGAAAGAGCCCTACCACGGCCCGCTGACACGTTTCCCCCAAGTGCTGCTTACGCCGCACACCGGCACGTACACGCGGCAGTGCCGGCGCGACATGGAAACGCAGGCCGTGCGCAACCTTCTGCACGACCTGACCTAGACCGTGCCACGGGCGTCCCGCCCGTGCCAAAACGAAGCGCAAGGTCCCTGCTCTCGCGGGGATGATGGCCATGACACCATTTGGGAGCAAACGGATGCAGTACCAAGCGGAACTGGACCTGGCCGTGAAAGCGGCGCGGGAAGCAGGCGCCCTACTCGCGGAAACCATGCGCCGGCCCCGTGTCGTGCTCAAGGAAGAAGGCCGCGACATCAAACTCCAGGCAGACAGGGACGCGGAGGCGCTGATCCTGCGGATACTGGGCGCCGCGCCGCATCCTGTGCTGACGGAAGAAAGCGGCACGCATGGCGCGTACGGGGCCGATGTCGACGCGTGGGTCGTGGACCCGCTTGATGGCACGCTGAATTTTCAGCGCGGCGCGCCCATTTG
This sequence comes from Candidatus Hydrogenedentota bacterium, assembly GCA_018005585.1. NCBI lineage: Bacteria > Pseudomonadati > Candidatus Hydrogenedentota > Candidatus Hydrogenedentota bacterium. Next base: position 7,692 of record JAGMZX010000200.1, read on the forward strand.
CGCTGTTTCGATTGCGCTGGCGCGCGGCAACGATCCCCTGCTCGGCGTGATATACGATTTCAACCGCGACGAGTGTTTCACCGGCATCGTTGGCGCGGGCGCATGGCTGAACGGCGCGCCCATGCGCGTGTCGGGCATCCGCGAGCGGGCGCGGGCCATCCTCACCACGGGTTTCCCGACAAACCGCTCCTATTCCGAAGAGTCCCTGCTCGAATTCGTGCGCCACGTGCAGCGGTTCAAGAAACTGCGCCTGCTCGGCAGCGCCGCGCTCATGCTGGCCTATGTCGCCTGCGGCCGTTACGAAGCCTATGCGGAAGACGATATCATGTTCTGGGACGTCGCCGCGGGAACAGCGCTCGTGCGGGCTTCGGGCGGCCACGTGGACCTGCGCCCGTCTCAGCGATTGCAGTGGGGTTGCCGCATCCGCGCCGCCGCACACCAGGATTTGTGGGCGTCGTAGGCGTGTTCTCGCGCCTGCGTCTCGCAGGGGCGAGGCATGCATCGCCCCTGCAACAGGCAGGAATCAAGTCCCGGGATGGACATGGGGACACATGACGGAGAACGAGGGCCTATCCTGGGGAACCTTGCCTCGTTCTATTCAAGACGGGGGCATCCGGG
>JAGMZX010000201.1 GCA_018005585.1 Candidatus Hydrogenedentota bacterium
ACGCGTCGATGTGGCGGAAGGCGTGTCGCTCGGCCTGCGCGTCGATGCCGGGGCCGCAACGGACCTAGCCCCGCTCGCGGCCATCGAGCCGCCCGAGGTGATCGCGGCGCTCTGGCTGCCCGCGTTTACGGTGAACGAGACGAATGTCGGGCAGGTTGCCCGGCTGAAGGGATTGCGCGACCTGACGGTGGAAAGCGGGCTCAGCAGCGCCGACAAACTGGCCCTCGCCGCCGCGCTTCCGCCGGATTGCGCGCTCAAGGCCGAACTTCCGTTCGAAGTGCTGCGCAATGAAGCCGACACGCCGCCCGGCGACCGGGTGCTTCGGTTCCCGGCGGACTATTCGCTCGGCCGGCTGTATACGCGCCTGTGGCGGTCCGATTATGGCATCACGTGGGACGAATTCGGCGAGGCCCGCGGCGAACGGCGCATACCCGCCGGGATGCAAGTCAAACTGGTGGTCGACTATGAAGGCGCGAGGGACCTGTCCCCGCTGCTGCGCTTGCACAAGAACGACTTGCACACCCTCGTGCTGGTCGGTGAACACATTACGGACGCCACCCTGGGCTATGTGCGCGGCCTGAGTTATCTGCGCGGACTGGAACTCTCGTATACGAAGGTGACGGACCAGGGTCTGACCAACCTGCGCGAGATGCGGCTGCTGCAGCAGATCAAACTTGTCGACATCAGCATGTCGGACATGGGGTTCGCCGAGTTCGACAACTGCAAAGACGTGAACTATCTGTATATCGACGGCGCCAACATCACCAACCGCTGCATGACGCGGCTGCGCGCGCTCAAACCCAGTCTCGCGCGCCTGCATATCGATCGGACCGGCGTCACGTTTGAAGCAATGGACGAATTGACCCGCTACCTGGACAAGTGCGAGGTGACGCCGCCTGCGTCGCGGTGATGGCGCGGCCTTCCGGCTGCCCGCCGGGTTTCAGCACGGCGGCGTTCCGGCAAGCGCCGCCTTGATCGCGGCGAAATGCTTGTACGGCACGCGCACCTTGCCCATCTCCGGCGCCATCCCTTTGATGCGGCCGTGGCAATCGCTCCCGCCGGCAACGAGCAGGTTCCGCTCCCGCGCAAGCTGGAGGAATCCGTCCGTTTCGCCGGGGCTGTGGCTGGTATGGTAAGCCTCGATGCCGTCAAACGGCAGCGCGAGCAGCGCCGGCAGCCTGCGCCGCGTGGCCTGACCCAGCCCCGGATGCGCGACAAACGCCAATCCGCCGGCGTGATGAATCCACGCGAGCGCGTCCGCGGCCGCGGCCATCTGCTTGGCCACATAGGCGGGCCGCCCTGTGTTCAGGAACCGGTCAAACGCCTCCTGGACCGTCCGCGTCACGCCCGCCGCATGCAAGGCCGCGGCGACGTGCATGCGCCCCAAGGCGCCTCTTTCCGCCTGCGCCAGCAGCACGGCGCCGTCCAGAGCCCGTCCCTGTTCGCGGAGCAACTCCAGGATGCGCAGCACCCGGCTCAGACGCGCCTGATGCTGGGATTGCAGCCCCGCGTTGAGCGCGGGCGCGTCTTCGCGCACCCCCAGACCGACGACATGGACTTCCACCCCTTGAAACCACGTGCTGATTTCTACACCGGAAAGGAATTCGACGCCCAGGCTCCCCGCCGCCGCGCGCGCTTGCGGCAGGGCCGCCACCGTGTCGTGGTCCGTGACGGCCACGGCGGCAAGGCCCAGTTCCGCGGCGCGCTGCACCACCAGTTCCGGCGTATCGGCGCCGTCAGAACAGGTCGTGTGCAGATGCAGGTCCACAAACGTCACGGGGCCGCCTCGTCATGCGCAACGCCCCGTTCGGAGACCATCTTGCGCAGGCGGTCCAGGATTCCGTTGACAAAACGGGGGGCTTCGTCGTTGCCGTAACGCTTGATCACCTCAATCGCTTCATTGATAGCCACGCTGGGCGGCACGTCGGAGACATGACACATCTCGTAGAGGGCGATGCGCAGCACGGCGCGCTCGACATGGCCCAGCCGGTCCAGGCTCCAGTTGTCCAGCGCCGCGGCAATATCCGCGTCCAGCTCGGCCCGATACTCACACACACCGCGGACCAGGCACTCGGCGTAACGCCGCGCGGGGGGGCGCGTCGGGTTCATTTCCCAGAAACCCGGGGCGGCGTCCTCCCATGCATAGTCCGTGAAACCGAGGCCGAACAGGAACTGCAGGGCCCGTTCCCGGGCCCTTCTGCGCACGCGCGGGTCCGGCACTAGAGCTGCCTCAGCAGGCTGACCATCTCGATGGCCGCCGCCGCCGCGTCCGCACCCTTGTTGCCCGCCTTTGTGCCGGCCCGCTCGACGGCCTGCTCGATGTTGTCCGTCGTAAGCACGCCGAACAGGATGGGCACGCCGGTCTGCAGCGCGGCCTGGCCGATGCCTTTCGCCGCTTCCGCCGCAATGTACTCGAAATGGGGCGTGCCGCCGCGAATCACACAGCCGAGCGCGATAACCGCGTCGTACTTGCCCGACTCGGCCATCCGCTTGACGACCACGGGCAGTTCAAACGAGCCGGGCACCCAGCCAACGGTGACCGCGGTGTCCTCCACGCCGTGACGGTGCAGCGTATCGAGCGCGCCCGCGAGCAGCCTGCCGGTGATGAACTCGTTGAAACGCGTGCAGGCAATTCCGAACTTCATGCCCGCGCCTATCAGGTTCCCCTCAATAACCGTCGGCATAACCGTCTGTTCCTCCTCGGTTGGTCCTCGATCTACCGCAATCGTCTAGAGCAAATGCCCCAGTTTTTCCCGTTTCGTGTCCAGATACCGCTGGTTATGTTCGTTAACCGGCGTCGTCAACGGCACACGGCCCGTGACTTCCAGGCCGTAGCCCTCGATCCCGGCGCGTTTCACCGGGTTGTTCGTCAGCAGTTGCATCCTGCGCACGCCGAGGTCGTTCAGGATTTGCGCGCCAATTCCGTATTCGCGCGGGTCGGGTTCGAAACCCAGGTGCACGTTCGCCTCCACAGTGTCCATGCCCTGGTCCTGAAGCGCATACGCTTTCAACTTGTTCACAAGCCCGATCCCGCGCCCTTCCTGGCGCATGTAGACGAGCACGCCCTCGCCCGCCTCCTCAATCAACTGCATGGCCCGCTGCAACTGGCTGCCGCAATCGCAGCGCAACGAGCCGAGCACGTCGCCGGTGAAGCATTCCGAATGCACGCGCACGAGCACGTCGCCGCCGGCGTCCACCTGTCCCTTCACGAGCGCGATGTGCTGGTAGTCGTCCACGTCGGTCTCGTAAACGATGAGCTTGAACTCGCCGTAGCGCGTTGGCAGGCGCGTCTCCACGATGCGGCGGATAAGCTTCTCGTTGCGGCGGCGGTAGGTGATCAATTCCTCGATCGAGCAGATCTTGAGACCGTGCTTGTCGGCGAACTGTTCGAGGTGCGGCATCCGCGCCATGGTGCCGTCGTCATTCATGATTTCGCAGATCACCGAGGCGGGGCGCATGCCCGCGAGCCGCAGCAGGTCTATGGAACCCTCGGTCTGGCCCGCGCGCACGAGCACGCCGCCCTCGCGCGCGCACAACGGGAACACGTGCCCGGGCCGCACGAGATCGCGCGCGGTCGAGCCCGGGTCCGCCGCGACGAGAATGGAGCGGGCGCGGTCGTACGCGCTGATACCCGTCGTGATGCCCGAGGCGGCCTCGAACGACACATGGAACGCCGTGCCGAAACGCGACGTGTTGTCCGTCGTCATGGGCGGCAGGTCGAGTTCCCGGATGCGTTCCGGGCTCATGGGCATGCAGATGAGGCCCCGGCCATGCTTGGCCATGAAATTGATCGCCTCCGGCGTGACCTTCTCCGCGGCAATGACGAGGTCCCCCTCATTCTCCCGGTCTTCGTCATCGACCAGTATGATCATGCGCCCTTGCCGCAGCTCTTCCAGTATTTCCGGGATTGGCGTCAACATGATGTATCGAAGTTCCTTTCCATGCCGCCGAAAGATTCACACGAATCCGAATCGGGACAATTTCTCCTGCGTCAACCCGCCACGCCCCTCTTTCACGTAATGATAGACGTGCTTGCCGATGATGTCCGCCTCCATATTCACGGGATCGCCGGGCCGCCGCGCGGACAAGGTCGTGCTCCGCAGCGTCGCCGGGATGACGGCCACCGAAAACTCCGCGCCGCGCGGCTCTACCACCGTCAGGCTGATGCCGTCAATGCTGATCGAGCCTTTCGGAACCAGATACTTTGCCACTTCGTCCGGCGCGCGGAAGCGCCAGAGCTGGAAATCGCCTTGGTCCTTCACGCTGTCCACCTGGCCTACGCCGTCCACGTGTCCGAGCACGAGATGCCCACCGAGACGCGCGCCCAGGGCCATCGCGCGCTCCAGATTGACCGCGTGTCCCGCGCGCAGGCGCCCTAGCGTCGTGCGCGCGAAGGTCTCCGGCGAAACCTGGACCACGAAGCCCTCCGAGAGCAGCGCCGCGACGGTGAGGCAGGTGCCGTCCACGCAGATACTGTCGCCGGTTTTGGTCCCGTCGAGCACGGTCTTGGCCAGGATGGTCAGGTCCGCCCCGGAGCGGCGCGACACCGCGCCTACTTCCTCGATGATCCCGGTGAACATGGGGTCAGTCCCTCTTCACATACGCTTCGATGAGCAGGTCCTCGCCCACCTGCTTCACCGTCATATCCGTCAAGACGATCGCCTCGTCCATCGTCGCTACGCCTTCGCCTTCGACCGGCGTGATTGCCTCACGGCCGCCCACGATCTTCGGCGCCACAAAGATCCAGACCTTGTCCACCACGCTCGCCTCGAACGCCGATGCGTGGGTCGTGCCGCCGCCCTCGATGAGCAGCGACGTGACCCGCCGCTGCCCGAGCACGTCCATCAGCGCGGCGATGTCGATGCCCCCCTTGTCCGACGCGACGTGCAGCACGTCGTCCGCGGGCGGGCAACTGCTGCCTTCGGGGACTACGACCCAGGTCGCGGCGTCGCTCGCCACGTGGAACACGCGCCGGTTCGCGTCCAAATACTCCTCGCCGTCCAGGATGACGCGGATGGGATCGTGCGTTTCATCGCCGTTGAGGCGCGTCGTGAGGCTCGGGTCGTCCAGCATGACCGTGCGGCTGCCGACGAGGATCGCGTCCACCTCGTTGCGCAACTGGTGGACCATCCGCCGGGCCTCTTCGCCGGTCACCCACTTCGAGTGGCCGGTGCGCGTCGCGATCTTGCCGTCCAGCGTCATGCCGCATTTCGCGATTACGAAAGGGCGGCCCGTGGTGATGTATTTCACGAACACCTCGTTCAGCCGCCGCGCCTCCGCTTCGAGCAAACCCACGTCGACGCGGATGCCCGCGTCGCGCAGCCGGTCGATGCCGCGCCCGTTCACGAGCGGCTTGGGGTCGGCCATGGCCGCCACGACCCGGCCCGGCTTCTTCTCGATGAGCAGGTCCACACACGGCGGGGTCCTGCCTTCATGCGCACACGGCTCCAGATTGAGGTAGACCGTGGCGCCACGGATGTCGCCACCCGCCGCGGCAATCGCGTTCACCTCCGCGTGCGGCTCGCCCGCCTTCGCGTGGAAACCTTCCCCCAGCACGCGCCCGCCTCGGACGATTACGCACCCCACCATCGGGTTCGGGCTGGTGCGCCCGCGCCCCCGCGCCGCCAGTTCGAGCGCGCGCCGCAGGTACTTCGCATCTGCATCCATAACAAAAACCCCGAAGTCTCGCGGCCTTCGGGGCTTGGCTGATGACACGCATGTGGCTGGATGGAACGGCGCACCTCGCGCCGCGGCCATCCGCGCCAGCTTGTTCCGCAACCTTCTCCCATCCGGACTGTACCGTCGGCCCCGGAGTTGCACCGGGTCTGCGCCGAAGCGCTCGCGGGCTTTCACCGCCGGTCGGGAATTTCACCCTGCCCCGAAGGTCGGGTATGTTCTTCTCTAGTGATCTTAGCCCTTCCGCGCGCGCGTGTCAAACGCCTCGCCGCAATGGGGGCGGCTGTCCTCCGCAATCCCTCCCTTGGCTCGGGGACTGGCACAAGCGAGTCCCGCGCTTCGCGGGACGAGACGTGCCTGTACCCACCCGCCAGGTCGCGTCAGCCTATTCCCGGGCAATAGCCGTCGGGCGTGCCTTCGCCGGGGCAGAGATGATAGCCGCCGGTGTTGTACAGTTGGATCAATCGCAACAGTTCGGACAGCGTGATCGTCCAACTCGGACCGTCCAGGTAATCGGAAGCGTGCCGCGCGCACGCCTGATTCGCGCCCGGCCCCGGCTCGTACCCGTCTTCCGTATCATCCGGGTTCTCCGCGCAATGGAACCCGCCCGAGTTGTACAACTGAATGACGCGCAATAGTTCCGGCAAATCCACCTGCCAATCGCCGTTCCGGTCCGCCGTGTGCGGACCCGTCGGCGACTCGCCTTCGCCCTCGCCTTCCCCCTCGCCTTCGCCCTCGGCGCCACCCGTAAGGCACCAAATGTCGTTGAGTGTCAGTATCTCATAATTCTGGTAACGTTCGCCGCCCAGTATCCAAAGCCTGCCCTCGAAGCTTGCCGCTGTATGGTCCCTTCTCGTGCTCCAAGGCGCTGCATCGGTTACTTGTGTCCAATTCACGCCATCCGCTGAAACCCAGACGTCATGGAGCGAAATCAGGATTTCGCGAGGGTAACTTTCGCCGTACATCCCGCCGAGAATCCATATCTTGTCTTGAAATTCCGCCACAGCATGTTTCATGCGCACGTGCCATCCGGCACTACTTGTCACGTCTGTCCAGTTGACCCCGTCTATGGTGCACCATACATCATTCAGATAGTACAACCAGGACATCGTGCTGGTGCTGCCCCCGAGGACCCAAAGCGCACCGTCGTGGACGGTCACGGCGTGCCATAAGCGGGGCGACCACGCCGCATGCCGCGTCGCCCGCGTCCAGTTCGCGCCGTCCAGGGAATACCATACATCATTGCCGTCCACCCCGCCGCCAACCACCCACAACCTATCGTTGAAGACAGCTACGCCGTGATCGCACCTTATGGACCATGCGGCGTGATCTGTCACCCGTGTCCAGGTCATGCCGTCTTCCGTGAGCCACACGTCGTTGAGATACGGGCCCGTCCATTGCCAACCTCCAATTACCCAAATCTTGCCGTCAAAAACCACTGACTTGTGGTTCTGGCGTGGCACCCACGCCGCATGCTCCGTCACCTGAGTCCAGTTCACACCATCGGTCGAGGACCAGACATCATTTAACTCATAGTCATCTCCAAGGAACGGGCCATTGTGCCAACCGCCCAGTATCCAGATCTTTCCGTCAAACACAACTGTCGAGTGACCAGACCGGCTGGGCCACGGCGCTTCGGGTGTGGCTTCTATCCATGAAAACTCATCAACCCCCTCTCCGATAGCCTGTGGTACGAAAGCACATATCGCTGCAATTTCGAATAGCAGCACAAGGAAGGACACCGGGATTTTGCCAACGGCAAGAGCAACGATTCCACGCAGACCATTCATTGGCCAACCCTCCCTCCTATTCAGACCCCTCGTAAAGGTTCTCATGATCTGAAATATTTATCATCGGGATCATCCTTCGGCAGACTGAGAGGAATGCCGTCCTCGAGCAAGTAGCCCGCCAGCTTTAGGTTCCCAGCGTCGTCAATCAGCGAGACAACCTCGCCGTCACAACGCACCGTGAACGCCGTGCCGCCGCTTTCGCCCTCGGGTTCCGGTTCGAGCGGTACTTCTTCGTTTTCCATGACAACCCCGGACAAGTACAGCACTCCGCCTTCGGTGATCACGGCCCGGTAGTTCCCGAACGCGTCTCTGACAATGAATTCGCGTCCGGTCGGACTGGGCACGCCTAGCTCCGTCCAATTGCTTACGTTTTCGACTACATGCGCTCCCGCCTTCATCAGCAGGACATTGCCATTCTCGGCAAAGCGAGCCACCTCCTGCCCTTGTGAGTCGCGCACAACAAACGCCCTGCCGAAGTAATTTGCGAATGCATTGCGAACTCCAAAGTAGGCAGGTTTCGGAAACCACATCTCGCGCTCGTTTTCGGTCTCCGGGTCGTCTCCCCCACCCTTGTCCACAAAAACGGGTGCCTCTCCCGGCACAAACGGCGCGAATGATGCACACACGCAAAGAGGGGCGTTAACGGGCATCATGATTATCCCCTCCTTCTCAGCCCGATAGACTTTCGGCGGGATGAGGCCGTCCTCACCCCGGAGACGA